>NZ_JAMYKY010000009.1:0-222771 GCF_040317695.1 Mesorhizobium sp. M1403
GAAGCCCTCCCAGCATCATCGTGATTGGACTTCACGATCGGTCGGAGTCACGCTGGCCGCAGGTATAAGAAGGATATGGGTGGGCCAACTATCGTCCGAATAGGAGGCTAAAATGAAGCACCAGACGCTTGAGCAACTGCAGATCGTCGCCGAGATCGATCAGGACTACCTGCGCCAGGCCATGTCGCGCAGCGAACGTCTTGAACGCTGGGCGGAGCTCCTTGAACGGAACCCTGACCGGCGACTCTCGACGCTACACCAGACCGAGTATCAGCCGGTTAGATCACGCGGGGCCATGCGCGGCGACGGCTCGCCGATCTCAGTCGCTTTCGAGGATCCTGTCCTCCGCGCCGCCGGGTTGGAAAACGACAACTACGGCGAAGCGAAGCGGTTCTTCGAACTGACCGACAGGCAATTGCATGAGATCATCTGCTATTGTCATTTCGGCGCGACGGTGAGCGCCGTAACGGCCGCCCGTCACATCCGTGCGGCGATTGCCGGGAGACAGCCCGGCATGTTCGCTCGGATGCGTGAGGCGTTCGTCGGATAAGCCGGCGACGCTTCGCGGCATCATTGTTGAAGCGGGCTCGCATGGAAAGCCGCCGCCGCAGCGCAGGCAAGCGCTCCCCACGCGGGAAGGCTACGTTGCATGAGCGATGGTGCGGTCATGATTATCCAAGGTCCTTTTAGAGAGCGGCGTCAACTGCTGGGCTGAGCTGCACCATCTGTTGCGCCGAACTCTGCAGGGCGATTGCCGGCAGGTGAATGAACGCGCCGACGCGTCGCCAGGCAAGCCTGGAGGATCCCCTCAATCGATTCCTCGTCGTGATCGACGCGGTAGTCTCCGGTAGGTTGCGGCGCCTCAAAACTCGGCAGCCGGAACGCGGATGAAAGCGGATGAAAAGTGAACGACGGTCTGCGTGGTGCGACTGGCCAAATCGGCCAAATTCACGGGATCTATATATGTCTCGATGCACATTCAATCAAGGCTCAATAGGTTTGGGTCGTAAATTGCGGATTAATATAGTCTGTTGTCGGCAAAATTAAGAGGGATGAATTACAATAAAATTGCTTATGGCTCCGCTTTTCGGACGGCCAAAAGCGCCGGTAAAAACGACTGATTTACATTTCAAATATTTCCGGCTTGAGGAATTAAAAAATTGGCACTCCTATCATTCGAGTGCCAAAGGGCTGCTGCGGGCCAGCGGCGTCACCAGCCCCAAGGCCGGCGAAACCGATGCGTGGGGAACAAGTGACAAACAGAGCTAGAGGGCGTATGTTGACATAAAGATGTCTTTATGTGACTTGAGTGCGACTGCGGTCTTGAGGATGAAAAATGTCGCAAAGTTCTTCATCGCTGGATGACCTGTTCGGCCTCGCCGCAGCAAAACCCGACGGTTCCGAAGTGCTTGCTGCGCTGACCGCAGCGGCGCACGAACGCATCCTCATCCTTGACGGCGCCATGGGCACGCAGATCCAGGGCCTGGGGTTTGACGAGGACCATTTCCGGGGTGAGGCCTTCGCCGGCTGTGCCTGCCACCAGCAGGGCAACAACGATCTGCTGATCCTGACGCAGCCTGGGGCGATCGAGGAGATCCACTATCAGTACGCCATCGCCGGCGCGGATATCCTTGAAACCAACACCTTCTCCTCGACCTCAATCGCCCAGGCCGATTACGGCATGGAGGATGCGGTCTACGCGTTGAACCGCGATGGCGCGCGACTGGTACGCCGCGCCGCTGTTCGTGCCGAGCAGGAGGACGGCAAGCGCCGTTTCGTCGCCGGCGCGCTCGGGCCGACCAACCGTACCGCCTCGATGTCGCCAGACGTGAACAATCCCGGCTATCGCGCCGTGACGTTCGACGACCTGCGCCTTGCCTATGGCGAGCAGCTGCGTGGCCTGATCGACGGCGGCGCCGACATCATCCTGATCGAGACGATCTTCGACACGCTGAACGCCAAGGCGGCGATCTTCGCCTGCAACGAGATCTTCATCGAGAAGGGCGTGTACCTGCCGGTGATGATCTCCGGCACCATCACCGACCTGTCCGGCCGCACGCTGTCCGGGCAGACGCCGACCGCCTTCTGGCATTCGGTGCGCCATGCCAGCCCCTTCACCATCGGCCTGAATTGCGCGCTCGGCGCCAACGCCATGCGCGCGCATCTGGCCGAGATATCCGGTGTCGCCGATACGTTCACCTGCGCCTATCCGAATGCCGGCCTGCCCAATGAATTCGGCAGGTATGACGAGAGCCCGGAATTCATGGCCGCGCAGGTCGGGGATTTTGCGCGGGAAGGGCTGGTCAATGTCGTCGGCGGCTGCTGCGGCTCGACACCCGATCATATCCGCGCCATCGCCGAGGCGGTCAAAAAGTATCCGCCGCGCGCCATTCCCGAGATCGAACGCAAGATGCGCCTGTCGGGCCTGGAGCCGTTCACGCTGACCGACGAGATTCCCTTCGTCAATGTCGGCGAGCGCACGAATGTCACCGGGTCGGCCAAGTTCAGGAAGCTGATCACGGCGGGCGACTATGTGACCGCGCTCGATGTGGCGCGCGACCAGGTCGCCAATGGCGCGCAGATCATCGACATCAACATGGACGAGGGCCTGATCGATTCCAAGAAGGCGATGGTCGAGTACCTCAACCTGATCGCCGCCGAGCCGGATATCGCCCGTCTGCCCGTCATGGTCGACAGTTCGAAATGGGAGATCATCGAGGCCGGCCTGAAATGCGTGCAGGGCAAGCCGCTGGTCAATTCCATCTCGATGAAGGAAGGCGAGGAAGCGTTCCTGCATCATGCAAAGCTGGTGCGCGCCTATGGCGCGGCCGTGGTCGTCATGGCCTTCGACGAGGCCGGGCAGGCCGACACCAAGGCGCGCAAGGTCCAGATCTGCACCCGTGCCTACAAGCTGCTCACCGAGCAAGCCGGTTTCCCGCCCGAGGATATCGTCTTCGATCCCAACGTCTTCGCGGTTGCCACCGGCATCGAAGAGCACGACAATTACGGCGTCGACTTCATCGAAGCCACCGGCGAGATCACCTCGACGCTGCCGCATGTCCATATTTCCGGCGGCGTGTCGAACCTGTCCTTCTCGTTTCGCGGCAACGAGCCGGTGCGCGAGGCCATGCATGCGGTGTTCCTCTATCACGCCATCCAGCGCGGCATGGATATGGGTATCGTCAATGCCGGCCAGCTCGCCGTCTACGATACGATCGAGCCCGCGCTGCGCGAGGCCTGCGAGGATGTTGTGCTCAACCGCGTGCCTAGGGTCGGCGGCACCGCCACGGAGCGCATGCTGGAGATCGCCGAACGCTTCAAGGGCACGGCGGGCAAAGAGGCGCGGGAGCGCGATCTCGCCTGGCGCGACCTGCCGGTCGAGCAGCGGATTTCCCACGCGCTGGTCAACGGCATCACCGAATTCATCGACGCCGACACCGAGGAAGCACGGCTGGCGGCCGAGCGGCCGCTGCACGTCATCGAAGGCCCGTTGATGGCCGGCATGAATGTCGTCGGCGACCTGTTCGGCGCGGGCAAGATGTTCTTGCCGCAAGTGGTGAAGTCGGCGCGGGTGATGAAGCAGGCAGTGGCCGGGCTGCTGCCGCACATGGAGGCCGAGAAGCTGGCCAACGCCGCCAATGGCATCGACACTGACGAGCGCCAGACGGCCGGAAAAATCCTGATGGCGACCGTCAAGGGCGATGTCCACGACATCGGCAAGAACATCGTCGGCGTCGTTCTCGCCTGCAACAATTATGAGATCATCGATCTCGGCGTCATGGTGCCGGCGGCCAAGATCCTGCAGACGGCGCGTGAGCAACGTGTCGACATTATCGGCCTGTCCGGCCTGATCACGCCGTCGCTTGACGAGATGGTGCATATGGCCTCCGAGATGGAGCGCGAAGGCTTCGACATTCCGCTGCTGATCGGCGGCGCGACGACCAGCCGCGTGCACACGGCGGTGAAGATCCACCCGCGCTATTCCAGGGGCCAGACGGTCTACGTCACCGACGCAAGCCGCGCCGTCGGCGTGGTGTCGTCGCTTTTGTCAAACGAGACCAAGGGCGGTTATGTCGAGACCGTGCGGGCCGAGTACAAGAAGGTCGCCGACGCGCATGCCCGCTCCGAAGCCGACAAGCAGCGACTGCCGCTGCCCAGGGCGAGGGCCAATGCGCACCGGATCGACTGGTCGGCCTATGAGCCGCCAAAACCGTCCTTCACCGGCGTAAAAGTGTTCGACAACTGGAACTTGACGGAGCTTGCGCGCTACATCGACTGGACGCCATTCTTCCAGACCTGGGAGCTGAAGGGCCGTTATCCTAGGATCCTCGAGGATGAGGCGCAGGGGCCAGCCGCGCGCCAGCTGTTCGAGGATGCGCAGGCGATGCTGAAGAAGATCATCGCCGAAAAGTGGTTCGCGCCACGCGGCGTCATCGGTTTCTGGCCGGCCAATGCCGTCGGCGACGATATCAGGCTGTTTACCGACGAGGCGCGATCGCAGGAACTGGCGACGTTCTTCACCTTGCGCCAGCAACTGACCAAGCGAGACGGCAAGGCCAATGTCGCGCTGTCGGATTTCGTCGCACCCACCGAGAGTGGCAAGCCCGATTATATCGGTGGCTTCATCGTCACCGCCGGCGTCGAGGAGGTGGCGATATCAGAGCGATTCGAACGGGCCAATGACGATTATTCCTCGATCATGGTCAAGGCGCTGGCCGACCGTTTCGCCGAGGCCTTCGCCGAGCGTATGCACGAGAAGGTGCGCAAGGAATTCTGGGGCTACGCAACTGACGAGGCATTGGCACCGGACGATTTGATCGGTGAGTCCTATTGCGGCATCCGCCCGGCGCCCGGCTATCCGGCGCAGCCCGACCATACCGAAAAGGCAACGCTGTTCCGGCTGCTCGACGGCGAGCGCAATGCCGGCGTCAGCCTGACCGAAAGCTATGCGATGTGGCCGGGCTCTTCCGTGTCGGGCATTTATCTCGCCCATCCCGAAAGCTATTATTTCGGCGTCGCCAAGATCGAACGCGACCAGGTCGAGGATTATGCGCGCCGTAAGGCGATGCCAATCGCCGATGTCGAGCGCTGGCTCGGCCCCATTCTCAACTATGTGCCGGCACACTATGCCGAGGCGGCTGAATAGCGCCGGCAAGCTCTGTCTTTTTCGATCTGACAGCTAGCGGTGACGGTACTTTTCGAGTCGGCTGGGCGCGCCGTCGAAAAGGGGGGAGGGTGGAAAAATCGCCCGATTGGCCCCGATAGTTGGCGAAACCTCAATATTTCTTGCGGCGATTTTCCTTTTAAAATCAAAAGCGTAACTTTTTGACGGACCATGCGCCGGCTTTCGGTGCCGCAAGCAAGAAAACCCAGCTAGATCAATGACCTAGCTGGGCTAAAAACAATCGAGTGGGAGTGAGGGGGAACGGCGGTATCGTAAATTCGTGCCTTCTAAATCTCCGCTGTCTTTTCGATCGGATGCTTTCGACAGTTTCTTGTGCTCCTTCCTAGCCAAGCGTTTGACCGATCTGATACGTCGTTGCTTCGGGAGTAAATCCCATTCCGCCTCATAGAGGGCGATGGCGTGCAAATCGGCGGCTCATAAAAGCCCGAACCAACGACGAAGCCGGCCCGCTCGCGCCAGAAACAGACCCATGCGGTCAAACCAGATACTTGCCTGAGTCAAGGCCACAAGGACATCAGCCATCCAAAGGTGCGGACCACTTGCCGGTTCGCTTCGCGCCTATTTCAGCCGCTGCTGGAGGACTGTGAAGCGACAGGGCGGGCCAATCCATCAGCCTGCCATCCAACCGCCATCCACCATCAGGTTGATGCCGGTGACGTAGCTCGCCATGTCGCTGGCGAGGAATAGGGCTGCACCGGCAACGTCGCTCGGGGCCCCAAGCCGTGGCCACGGCGTGCGCCGGCGTGAATAGTCGAGCGCATCCGGGTCGTTGGCCACGCCCGGCTTGCCGGTGATGATCTTGCCGGGCGCGATGTCATTGCATGCGATGAGGTCGTCGGCGTGGTCGACAGCGATCTGCCGTGTCATCTGCACGATGCCGCCCTTGCTCACCGAATAGGGCAAGTCGCCCGGGCAGGCGACCATGCCGTGCTGCGAGGAAATGTTGATCATGCGGCCGCGCACGTCGTTGACCGGCGCTTGGTCGAGCATCTGCATCGCCGCCCGTTTGCAGCAGTAGAAGAAGCCGGTCAGGTTGACGCCGATGACGCGGCTCCATTGCTCCGGTGATGTCTCGATCAGGTTGGTGCTGGTATAGATCGCCGCGTTATTGACCATCGCATCCAGTCGGCTGAAACGCGCCACGGTGGTGGCGACCAGCGCATCGACCGACTTCCAGTCCGAAATGTCGGTCGCGACATACATGGCCGTTCCGCCGGCCTGCCCGATCGGGCTGGCGGTGCTTTGGCCATCCGCAAGCGGCTTGCCGATACCACCGTTGAACTGCCGTCCGGCGGGTCAATGATGATAGCGGGCCTGGTTCGAGATGACGTCAGGCAAGCGGTAAGCGGCTATCCGGGGCTTTCGAAACTCCCAGTGCTTGGCACTTTGTTTCGTAGCCGCGACTTTATACGCGACGAAACCGAACTGGTGATCATTGTGACGCCGTACCTTGTACGGCCGGTACCCGCCGATGAACTTTCGAAACCCGATGACAATTTCAATGCTGCAAGTGACTCAGCTGGAATGTTTCTGGGAGAAGTAAACAGAATATATGGAGGAGGCAAGGCGAACGGCGCAGAGAAACAATATCATGGGACCGTCGGTTACATCTATAAGTGAGGCTGTCCGGGGAATCCTGGGCCAGGTCAAGTGGTCAACGCGAAGATCAAGAGTTCGGCCCA
This sequence comes from Mesorhizobium sp. M1403, assembly GCF_040317695.1. Lineage (NCBI taxonomy): Bacteria > Pseudomonadati > Pseudomonadota > Alphaproteobacteria > Hyphomicrobiales > Phyllobacteriaceae > Mesorhizobium > Mesorhizobium sp. M1403. Next base: position 6,868 of record NZ_JAMYKY010000009.1, read on the forward strand.
GGCACGCCCTCGGCGGATCAACGGGTAAGGCGCCGATGCAACGAGATTTCCGTCATACCGTCTCCAGCGCTATTGCAAATGCCCTGACCGACACCGATGCACATGGTGGCAAGCGCGTATCTGGCGCTGCGTTCGCGAAGCTCCAGCGCCGCCGTGCCGGTGATGCGCGCCGGACATGCCGAGCGAATGGCCGAGCGATGGCGCCGCCATTCGGGTTGACGCTGCCAGGCACTGAGCGCGAAGCCGCGCCAGCGCAGGGACTTGCTGGAAACGGAAATCCCCTACGCTTGAGAACCTTTTGTCTCCACGCATTCCTGAGGGGATGCGTCGGTTCCCTCAACAGCGCATCGATTTCCGTCATTCATCAAGTCCAATCAGGGAACGCACCAGCGTTTCCTTCGCGGAATCGAGATGTGTCCGGCAGGCACCTCGATACGCCCGAGGTCGCGGCTTTCGAGCGCGTTTCAGTCCGCTTGCCTGGCGTCACGTCTCGAAGAAAGTGAGAAGCTCGAGAAAGGCCCGCGCAGCGCCGTTAACGGGAGCCGACCCTTCACCCCGCAAGTGGGCCACCACCAGTTCCCAGCAGATGACGGGCTCGGCCATCTCCGTGATGGCGATCCTGGGTGTGCGCATCTCGGCAATCGTTTCGGGCAAGAGCGCGATGCCAAGCCCCTTGCTGACCAGGTCGATGATCGTCTCGACATCCGTGACGTCGAAAACGGTTCGCCTTTGGAAGCCTGCCAGGCCGAACGCACGATCGATCAGAGGTCGAGTGCCCCAGCCAATCTCGAAATCCACGAAGGGGTAACCAACCAGTTCATCAAGGGTCACCTCACCTCGTCCGGCGAGCGGATGGTTTTGAGGTGTGGCGACAACCATGTCCTCGCAGGCGACGATCCTGGTGACAATGTCGTCGGGTGGGTCAAGCAGCGGCAGGAAGGCAAGGTCCAACTGGCCGGCACGAAGTTGTCCCATGAGCCCGGCAGAATCACCTTGCCTCAGGCGGACCTCGATTCCGGAGTTCGTCCCGTGAAATCGCGAGATGAGGGACGGCAAATCTAGAAAAGCTGGCAAGCTGTGGACGGTCCCAATGGAAAGCGAGCCGCTTCGCAGGCCTTCGATATCTGCAACGGATTCGCGGCCGACATCGATCACTCTCAGGACCTCGCGCGCCTTTTCCAGGAAAACCTGCCCAGCAGGCGTCAACTGAACCTGCCGCGTGCTTCGCACGAAAAGTCGCGCCTGCAGATCTTCCTCGAGTGTTCGAATGGAGGTCGACAGCGCGGACTGGACGATGTGGATCCGCTCTGCCGCTCGCGTAAAACTGCGCTCTTCGGCGACGGCGATGAAATGCTGAAGCTGTCGCAACTCCATCCTTTCCTCCATTTATCTACGCAATAGATCGAGGCGATCTGTACTATCTGTTGGACGCATAAACAACTGTAGACCATGCTTATTTTGAGCTTGAGATAAATCTCTCGCCAGCCGATTTCGCCTGCCGCGAATTCAGATGAAGAAAAGGAGCTGTTGTGCCGGGGAAACTTGCAGGCAAGGTCGCCATCATATCTGGTGCCAGTTCTGGCATCGGGCACGCAAGCGCGCGTGGCCTGGCGCGCGAAGGGGCTCGCCTCGTTCTTTCTGCTCGCCGGCGCGAGCGGCTCGATGCCCTCATCGAGGAAATACGAGCGCTCGGCAGTGACGCGATCGCAGTCATTGGCGACGCCCGTGACGAGGCGACGGCGCTCAACACGGTGGAGGCAGCCAAGAAGGCGTTCGGCCGCATCGATATCCTCATCAACAATGTTGGGGTCGGCAACTATAAGCCGCTGATCGACACCAGTCTCGAGGACTACGTCGAGATGATGGATGTGAATGTCCGTTCCACCTTCCTTTTTACCCGCCATGTCGTGCCCGTGATGATCCAGCAGAGCGGAGGTCTCGTTCTGATGATTTCCTCAATGGCGGGCGTCTACGGCTTTCCCGGTGAGGCCGTCTATTGCGCGACAAAATTCGCCCAGGTCGGCCTCGCGCAGGGACTGGACAAGGAGTTGCGCGCCCATGGAATCAAGGTGGGCACGATCTGTCCCGGCGGCGTGAAGACCGAATTCGCGATCGGCAAGGGACGTACGGACGCAAGCGTCCGAGAATCACAAATGCTGGAAGCGGACGACGTCGCGGCGGCCGTCCTTTTCGCCTGCACTCAACCGGCGAGCTCGCGCATCATTCAGGTGCAGATGCGCACGATGGCGGAAGCGCTCGCTTGACGTGAGGCAGCCATGCCAGCCGGTGCATCGGATCGATTTGGAGGAAGCGCCGGTACTTACGCCGGTTCTATAAAAAGGGGAGAGCATGACATGATGCTCGCGGCAGGTGCGATCGACGATCGGTTGGCTTACTGGCGCTGGCGGATCCAGCCGAAAGCCGGGAGTTCAAAGCGCTTGCGAGCAATAATTGCCTCTCGAGTGGCTCCTGCTTCGAGTGCAGTTGCTGCCGAGTCGATGCAGCGGACTGAGTGATGTGCCGAGATTCGATCTCGCGCAGCAACTTGGTTCGGAGCCAGCAAACGCATAGAAGGCTACTAGAATCGACATTGTGGATGCTACGGAACCATGCGGAACGATACGGGAAGCATTCTGATTTTCGCCCACGAAAAACCCAACAAAATCAACGTTTCCGGCACATCCTCCGGGCCCACCAAAGTCCATAATTGTGCCGACACGCTCGTCGTCGCGCCAGATCACCTCATTGCCGATCAGAATTGGCGCGCTATCGGCGCCGCCAAGAGAGAACTGAAGCAGGCGCGAGCGCGGCGCCTTGCCTCGCTGGGGCCTCCACGATATGGCGCCCTATGAAATCGTCTGGCTTGCTCCAACCGACAGCCAAGCCCAGGCCGGCCTCGATCGGGGTGTCCTCGGCGCCGATATCGATGCCCATAAGACGATAACCGCGCTCCAAGCGGCATGCGGCGACGGCATGAAGGCCGGCATAGCGGAGAGCGAATTGGTCGCCTGCCGATACGAGCAAGTCGTGCAGTAGCCGCACATCTCACATGGCCCTATACGTGGATTCCCCTCTGCGAGAGGCAGGGTCTCGGGATCCAATGCAGCAATGCGCTCCAGCGAGGGCAGCGCCAGAGCCGTCCCCGCGATGTCCTGGACAATTCCTCCCAGATCGCGAATTCGCCCTTCCCGATCCAGCAGTCCGGGACGTTCGGCGCCGGCAGGCCCGTAGCGAAGCAGTTTCATGCATGTGTCTCGATTGTCACTCGTTTCTTACTGGAAATCGCTTGCCGCATTGCCCGGCGGTACTGCTTCGGCGCTACGCCGGTTTGCTGGCGGAAGAATCGTGAAAAATTCCCTTGGGCATCGAAGCCCAGATCGCCGGCTAGCCGGGTGAGGTTCGTTCCTTGCTGTCTCATGATCGAAATAGCGTGCTCGATGCGCAAGGTGTTCCAGTACGTACCTGGTGTGAGATCCATATGGTCGCGGAACATCGAAAAGAAACGGGCCTGCGACATCCCGGCGTGGCGAGCGATCTCGTTAAGCGAATGCTCGCGGGCGATATCGGCCTGCATCAAGCGGATGGCCTTTGACAGGCGAAAATCGAGCGGGGGCCTTCCGTCGGCACTGTCTCGTCCGCCCTTCGCGGCGCCAAGCAAGCCGAGCAGCAGTGCTTCCATACGTGCGTCGATCTGGAGACCGTTGCCGCCGGCGAGGTCGCGCCCAATCCCGGCGGCAAGGGCCTGGCTTGTCCGGTCGAGCTTCAGTTCGACCGTCGTAAAACGGCTCGTCGGATCGGCCCCAGCGAGAATGGTCCCCAGCCAGCGCCGGTCAAGATAGAATGACAGCGTCTTAGCGCGGCCTCCCTGAGGTAGCGAGACGCTATGAGATACAAACGGCGCGATGAGCGTAGCCCGATCTTGATCGAACCCGCCGCGTTTCGACGCTACACTTAGCTCGACCGGGTCCCTTCGAGCCAGACGCTGAGATTGGCCATCGAGTGCGCGTGCTCGGCTAGCGGATCCGAAAGCTCCAATACGCTCACATGGCCGAACGAGCCGTAGTGAAGCTCATAGATCAAGGACACGGCTTCCTCCCAAAGCGTGACCGATTGCTTCGCAATCAATCTATTCGTCTATTCTTGAGCGAGCGACCAATAATAGGATTGACTCGGCAGCGCAAGTGATTGTTTATCGATCGACAAACAAAGTGCACGAGGAGACCATGATATGAACACGATGAAGGGGCCTGGCCTGATGCTCGCCCAATTCAGTGCCGATGCCGCACCATTCAACAGCCTCGAGGGCATTGCCGACTGGTGCGCCAATCTCGGCTTCAAGGGTGTCCAAATACCGGCTTGGGATCGGAGGCTGTTCGACGTGGAAAAGGCGGCGGAAAGCCAGGCCTATTGCGACGACATCAAGGGTATGCTCGCTGAGCGTGGCATCGTCATCACGGAACTCGCGACCCATCTTTTTGGGCAACTCGTCGCCGTGCACCCGGCCTATGACGCGATGTGCGACGGCTTTGCCCCAGAAGCTCTGCGCGGGAAGCCCAACGAGCGAAGCGCGTGGGCCGTGCAGCAGGTGAACCTAGCGGCAAGGGCTTCGAGGAGGCTCGGGCTTAGCGCGATGGGAACATTCTCGGGAGCGCTACTGTGGCCCTATTTTTTCCCTTTTCCTCAGCGTCCGGAAGGGATCGTAGACATTGCATTCGAAGAATTGGCGAAGCGATGGTTGCCAATCCTGGACGCTTGCGAGGAATCAGGCATCGACCTCTGCTACGAAATTCACCCGAGCGAAGACCTGCATGACGGCGAAACCTTCGAAATGTTCCTCGAAAAGGTCGGAGGCCATCGGCGCTGCAACATCCTCTACGATCCGAGCCACCTGCTGCTGCAACAACTGAAATACCTGGACTACATCGACATTTACCACGAGCGCATCCGGATGTTTCACGTCAAGGACGCGGAGTTCAATCCGACCGGTCGACAAGGCGTCTACGGCGGATATCGGGGCTGGACTGACCGGGCGGGCCGCTTCCGCTCGCTGGGAGATGGCCAGGTCGCGTTCCGACCGATCTTCTCAAAACTCGCGCAATACGGGTTCGAAGGCTGGGCGGTTCTGGAATGGGAATGCTGCCTGAAGAATCAGGAAGATGGAGCTGCCGAAGGTGCTGCGTTCATCCGTGACCACATCATCAGGGTCACCGACAAGGTCTTCGACGACTTCGCCGGAACGGGTGCCGATCGGGATGCCAATCGCCGGATGCTCGGGCTGGGCGTGTAGGAGGAAGTCATGCAACGCACAACTGTAGAGAATGACTCTGAGGCCGGCTTCGTTCACGGCTACAGCGAGGTCGGCGACGTTCGCCTGCACCATGTTTCGGTCGGCGATGGACTGCCGGTCCTGCTCATCCCCGGCTGGCCCCAGACCTGGTATGTCTGGCGGCATGTCATGAAAGGCCTCGCCGAGGCGGGTTTCAAGGCTATCGCGGTCGATCCCCGCGGCATCGGGCAGTCGAGCCGGCCGGCTCGAGGATATGATACCGCGACCGCAGCGGCGGATCTGCACGGCTTGATGCGTTTGCTCGGATATGCGCGGTTTCAGGTCGTTGGCCACGACATCGGCAAGTGGATCGGCTACGCGCTCGCAGCCGATTTCCCGGATGCGGTGGAGCGCGTCGCTCTCATGGATGCGAGCATTCCGGGGATCGCCCCAAATGCCGAAATCTTCGGCCCTGTCGAGAAACTCAAGTTCCGCTGGCATTTCATGTTCAACCAGCTCTCTGACCTCCCAGAGATGCTGATCCAGGGTCGCGAGGCGCAATATCTCACCTGGATGTTCGAACAGTGGTCGGTTCAGCGCGAGGCGGTCGCGGTTGACACCTACATCGCCGCCTATTCAAGCCCGGGCGCCCTCAGGGCGGGTTTTTCATACTATCGAGCTATCCCGGAAACGATCGCCCAGAACACGGAGCGCCGGAAAACTCGACTGAAGATGCCGGTTCTGGCGATGGGCGGGGAGTTTTCCGCCGGCGACGGATCGCGCGCGATCCTCGTCGACGTGACAGAACAACTGCGCGGCGTCGTCGTGAAAGGTAGTGGCCACATCGTTCCGGAAGAGGCGCCGGAAGCCGTGCTTCGCGATCTTGTTCCATTCCTTGCGGGTACCGACTGAAATCTTGGGAATCCCTTTGGAGTCCCTTGAGGCCGGTCAAGAGCGAGAGGTGCCGATACGATGAATCCTTCTGTTGGCGGTGTCGGTCGGCCATATTGAGGCCTCTCGATGGAATCAAGTTGGCATGTCCTTTAGCCGATAATAGGTGCCTACCATCGGCAGGAACCGCGGCTTGCCGGTATGCAGCGGGACTGCATTCCAGTGCATGCCATCGATTGGATTGGTATCCGTGCGGCCCATTGCAATGTCTGCTAAAACACTTCCGATCAGCGTCGATAATTGCGCGCCATGCCCCGAATAGCCCATGCCGTAGATCAGGCGGCACCGAGTAGCTGGGGGCTGGCGCCACCGGCCTCCGGAGCACGATGCCCGATGCTGGTCAGCATGTCGGCGAACCCATGCGCAAGGCCGGCTTCGTCACGCAGATCGCGTAGCGATGTTGCATCGACCGTTCCAGGACCTTGAGGAAGTTCATGTGCCGCGCCTGCGCGCGATGAATCGCGCCGAGCCGGGTGTCGACCACAGGTATTTCGAAGCCAGCCTCGACGAGAAGCGCGCAGACCTCGTCCGCTTTGGCGCCGTGCGAAAAGTGGAGCCGTGACAGGATGCTGCGATGGCGGCCCACCATCGCCTGATCCACTCCGTGGACTGGCCCGACTGTCCGGCCAACAGCCCTTTCCAGGACTTGTCGCAGAGGGGTTACCCAGGTCCTACTGACGAAATCACCATCAATGATCAGCAGCCGTCCGCCAGGCTTGAGCAGCGAGAACCATTCGGCGAACGCCGCTCGCGGATCCACCAACGTCCAGACGAGATGACGGGTGACGAGGACGTCGTAGCTTTCTCCTTTTTCAAGGGTGCGCTCGGCGTCGCCGATCAGAAACCGGATGCCGCTTTCCCTCTGCGTCGCCTTTGCACGCGCGCGGGCAAGCATGGCCTCTGACCAATCGAGCCCGGTCACGGCATAACCCAGGTCGTGCATGAGATGGGATACAACCCCGGTGCCGCAAGCGAGGTCGAGCGCGCGACGCCCATCCCCGGGGCCCAAGTGCTTGAGCATCAGCCTGTGCCAGGCCATGCGTTCCCGCTGTGAGAAGATTTCATGCCCCACCGAAAGGTCGAATGTTTCGGCGCGCGTCGACCAATAGTCGCGTATCTCGTCCCGCAGCGAATAATTGGGCTCGCCCGCCATTCCAGACCCCTTGTCGTCGTACCAGTCTGGAATTGCTCTAAAAGATATTTCTTGAGAATTGAAGTCATCTTTTATAAGGCACCTCTGGCTAATCCACTTCAAGAGAGGGCGCGATGAATTTCGGAAAGGTCCCAGCAGGGACGATGGCGGCCGCTATCGTCGCCCTGTCGATGACGCTGGCCGCCAGGGCCGAAATGGTTGCAGTGACTGACATCACGGGCCGCCAGGTCGAGGTGAACGTCCCGGTCGAGAGGGTAATCCTAGGTGAGGGCCGGCAGGTCTATCTCGTCGCGGCGCTCGACACCGAGGACCCGTTCAAGCGCATCGCTGGCTGGCGCGAGGATTTTAGCCAAGCGGATCCGGACAACTACGCCGCCTATCTCGAAAAATTCCCCAGGATGGCGGAGATCCCCACCTTCGGCGGTTTCAAGGACGGCACTTTCGACGTCGAGCAGGCGGTGTCGCTCAAGCCCGACGTCATCCTGATGAACATCGAGTCGAAGCAGGCCACGGAAGACGCCAAATATATCGAGAAGCTCGCCGCCGCCGGCATTCCGTTGGTCTATGTCGATTTCCGCGAGCGTCCCTTTACCAACACCGAACCCAGCATGCGCCTGTTCGGCAAGCTGTTCGGCAAGGAGGAGCGCGCCGAGGAATTCATCACCTGGCGCGCCGCCGAGATCGCGCGCGTTACCGACGTCATCGAGAAGGCCAAGCCGGAAAGGCCCAAGGTCTTCATCGAACGCGCCGGCGGCTATTCGGACGATTGCTGCATGAGCTTCGGCGACGACAATTTCGGCAAGTTCGTCGAGATGGCGGGCGGCGACAACATCGCCAATGACATCATCCCCGGCACGTTCGGCACACTCAATCCCGAACAGATCATCGCCTCCGACCCGGATCAGATCATCGTCACCGGCGGCTCGTGGGAAGCCTATGTGCCGGGCGGTGCCTGGGTCGGCGTCGGCCCCGGCCGTGATGAGGCAGAGGCGCTGCGCAAGCTGAAGGCGCTGACCGAGCGGCCGGCGCTGACCGGCGTGAAGGCCGTCGAGGACGGCGCCGTGCATGCCATCTGGCATCAGTTCTACAACAGCCCCTATCAGTTCGTCGCCATCCAGCAGATGGCGAAGTGGCTGCATCCGGATCTTTTCGCCGATCTCGATCCCGAGGCGACCTTCAGGGAGTTGCACGAGAAATTCCTGCCCGTCGCATACAGGCCCGGCCACTGGGTCTCGCTGACCGATGTCGATTGAATCGACGGCCATCAGCACCGCGCTCGACAGCACCGATGGACGAGGGCGTTACCGCGCTCTCGTCTGGCGGCGGCAGTTGATCCTTGCCGGCCTCGGCGCTGCCCTGCTCTTCAGCCTGTGCGTCGACCTTGCGGTCGGTCCCGCCCGCTACGGACTTGCCGAGGTCGTGCGGGCGCTTGTGTTTCCCGACACGGTGCCGCAGCAGGTGCGCGTGGTGCTCTGGGACATCCGCATGCCGGTAGCCCTGATGGCCATCGTCGTCGGGGCGGCGCTCGCCGTGGCCGGCGCACAGATGCAGACCATCCTCAACAACCCGCTGGCGAGCCCCTTCACGCTCGGCATATCCGCCGCCGCGAGCTTCGGCGCCGCGCTTGCACTTGCCTTCGGGGTGAGGCTTATCCCCGCCGCAGTCGAATATGTAGTGCCGATCAACGCCTTTGTGATGGCGATGCTGGCGGCCTTCCTCATTCACGTGCTGAGCGTAAAGCGCGGCGTCAGCGCGGAGACCATCGTGCTGCTCGGCATCGCGCTGGTTTTCACCTTCAATGCGCTGCTCGCGCTCGTCCAGTTTTTCGCGTCGGCGGAAGCGCTGGCGGCGGTCGTCTTCTGGACAATGGGCAGCCTCACCAAGGCCACCTGGCCCAAGCTTGCAGTCACCACATTCATTCTCCTCGCAGTCTTACCCATTTTCGCCCGGCGCACCTGGGCGCTGACGGCGTTGAGGCTTGGTGAGGACAAGGCGGCCAGCTTCGGCGTCAAGGTCGGCCGCCTGCGGCTTGAGACGCTGATTCTGGTGAGCCTTCTCGCCGCCATCCCCGTTGCCTTCGTCGGCACCATAGGCTTTATCGGACTTGTGGGCCCGCACATCGCGCGCATGGTCATCGGCGAGGACCAACGCTTCTTCCTGCCCGCCTCGGCCCTGTCGGGTGCGCTCATCCTGTCGGCCAGTTCGGTCGTCAGCAAGTCGCTTATCCCGGGGACGGTCTTCCCGATCGGCATCGTCACCTCACTCATTGGCATCCCGTTCTTCATCTCGCTCATCCTGTCTAGCACGAGGCGCTCATGGTGACGATCCGGCTCGAGGCGCTCGGCGCGCGCTACGGCACGAGCCTCCGGCTTCGGGATGTGACGACGCCAGCGTTCGAGGGCGGAGACATCGTGGCGGTGATCGGTCCGAATGCCGCCGGGAAGTCGACGCTCTTCAGGCGCATCGCCGGCCTCCTGCACGGACCGGGAGCAATGCATGTCGAGGGGGCCATTCGCGGGAAGAGCGGCATCTGCTACATGCCACAGGAAACATCCGCCAACGCGGTGCTCACCGTCTATGAGTCAGTGTTGCTCGCCCGCAAGCAGGGTATGGGCTGGTCCGTGAGCGACGATGATCTGGCTCGCATCGACGAGACCCTGGCGGCGCTCGGCATCGCCGATATCGCTTTCCGCAACATCGGCGAGCTTTCCGGCGGCCAGCGGCAACTCGCCAGCCTGGCACAAACGCTTGTGCGCGAGCCGGAGATCCTGCTGATGGACGAACCGACATCAGCACTCGATCTGTCGCGGCAGGTGGAAGTGCTCGGTCTCATGCGGGAACTTGCTCAGGCGCGAGGCATGGTCGTGCTGATCGCCCTGCACGACCTCAATCACGCCCTGCGCTTCAGCGATCAGACAATGGTCATCGCGGACGGCCGGCTGGTCGCATGCGGGTCATCGCCGGACGTCATCACATCCGATCTGCTGCGGGACATTTATCACCTCAACGCGCGCATCGAGCCGTGCTCGCGCGGCATCGGCCACGTCATCGTGGATGGCGTGGCGGATGGGCGTCGGACGCTCATAATGCCGGCAGCGGAAACCGAATCCGGGATTAGGAGCAGATTCGAAGCGGCAGCCGTTCCGGCCGCGTGACGGCAACCGCATTATGCCGGTTGATCGACGCGCGCACTGATCGACCTGATCCTCTGGTTGAAGGCGACAGCGTGCTTGCATTCAACTCAAGGCGTGGCCGGCCAATCCATAGACCCAAGGCCCATTGTCTTCCCGGTTCAGAAAACGGCGCCCTTTGGACATGGTCGTAACGGTCTCGGCAATGCCGAGGCCGCACTGCTGGAGAAACGCGGCAAACACGCCATCCTTCTCGCGCGTATCGACGCGGGCGAACCGTCCTGCCAGTTCCTTCAGATGCACGGCTGTGAGATGGACCGCGTCTAGATCGTTGCGCGCGACCATGGGGCCGATCACGTGGCCACGCCCGAACTCGCGACACATGGAATAGCCGACGATCTCGCCGCCACGGCTCAAAATGCAGATTGAGGCATCGGCCGCGAGCAAGGCGAGCAGCCTCTCGCGGTTTGTCCCAAACGCGCGCGTATCCAACGCTGTGATCTCCTTCAGCCTGTCGCTCGATAGCGCCTGCAATTGACCGTCCAGGGCCGGCATTGTTGGGAGTGTCTGTGGGACCTCCCCCTGGCGCATGTATACGATCGCCTCGGTCGTGAAACCGAGTGAGACGTAAAGAGGATAGGCAGCATGGGTAGCATTGAGTGCCAAGTTGCGATCGCCGCATTGCTCGAGCACCAAGTCCATGAGCCACCGGCCGCCTCCTTGCGCTTGCGTGCGGGGCGTTGTGATCACTACGCCGATGGTGGCGAAATCGTCCCCGTGAGGAAACCACATCGCGCTGCCGAAAACGCGTCCAATACCATCAACGGCAACAATGCCGCGGCCGGCACGGCGCAGAAAGTCCCAATCCTTCGGCCGATGAGGCCAGCGGACTGAGATCGACAGCGCGTGCAGTAGCTTGACGTCGACATCATCAATGTCCCGCGCGACCAGTTCGAAGGATTTCAGGCGTACTGATCTCTGCATCTCAGTCGATCCGGTCCTTCAACGAATGCGCAAGGCACGCGGTGCTAAGGCTCCGATTGCCATGTTTGCGACAGGCCTCTTTTGCAGCATCTTTACAGGGGAAAGCCAGCAGGTTTCGCTGGTTTGAGGTGCTTTTTCGCAATCTTCGGCCAAAGCACGGCGCGATTCGGCAGGGAACACTTCGCCATACGGGTAGGCTGGTCGCAACCGGTGATAGTGTGCAAGCAGAGCGACCGCCATGAACGTGGAAGAAATCCTCGCGACCCTGGTTGCATTTCCCTCTGTTGTGGGCACGCCAAACAGCGCGATCGTCGATTGGATCCGCGACTACTGTCAGGCGGCAGGAGCCGAGGTGACAGTTCTCCCCGGACCCGAGGGTGACCGGTCCAACCTCTTCGTCACGATCGGCCCGCGCGAGGCTCGGGGCTATATCATCTCTGGACATACGGATGTCGTGCCGGCCGGCGAGCCGGAATGGAGCTCGGATCCGTTTGTCCTGCGCCGCGAGGGCGGCAGGCTTTACGGCCGCGGCACCACCGACATGAAGGGCTTTCTCGCCTGCGCATTGGCCGCGCTTCCCGAACTTTTGGCGATGAATCTGCGACAGCCAGTTCATCTCGCGTTCTCCTACGACGAAGAGGCGGGTTGCCGTGGCGTGCCGCATCTCCTAGCCGCGTTGCCGAGCTTATGCGAGAAGCCGCTTGGCGCGATAGTCGGCGAGCCGAGCCGGATGCAGCCTGTGCGCGCTCACAAGGGGAAGGCGGCCGCGCGGCTCGAGGTGATCGGGCGATCCGGCCATTCGTCACGCCCCGATCTCGGACTCAATGCCGTGCACGCCATGGCCGGTGTCATCACGCACGCCGTGGCCTATGGCCAATCCCTCGCCGACGGGCCGTTCGATGATAATTTCAAGCCCCCATATACTTCCTTGCAGGTGGGCGTCATCGCCGGTGGACAAGCCGTCAACATCATCCCCGACCGTTGCACCGCTGACGTCGAGGTGCGTGCCGTGCCCGGCGTTTCTCCATCCTCCCTGCTTGAGCCGGTCAAGGCCCGGCTTTTCGATCTGCGCGACAGTGGCTTCGATGTGGCGTGGCACGAGTTGAGTTCCTATCCCGCCCTTGCGCCCGCGAATGGGAGTGAGCTAGCGGCCGTTCTGACGGAGCTGACGGGGCAGGAGCCGCTGACAGCCGTCAGCTTCGGCACGGAGGCCGGGCTTTATCAGCAGGCCGGCATCCATGCGATCATTTGCGGCCCCGGCCAGATCGGCCGTGCCCATCGTGCCGACGAATATATCGAGATCGGTGAACTCGCCGCTTGCCGGAAGATGATCGAGGGGCTCGGCGCACGTCTTGCGGCCTGAAGGAAGGGGCGGTCACCATGGCGTTTCTTTTCAATTCCGATGCCGTGCGTGCCGCGGTCTTCCGCGAGATCTTTGCGCGCCAGATCCCGGATCTGGAATTCTTCCATTCCGGCGATGAAATGGAGCCGGAGAAGGTGCGCTATCTCATCACCTGGACGGTGCCGGACGAGATCTCGCGCTATCGCAATCTGGAAGTGCTGTTTTCCATCGGCGCGGGCGTCGACCAGTTCAAGCAGGACGTGGTGCCAAGCCATGTGAAGCTGGTGCGCATGGTCGAGGATGGCATCATACGCATGATGCAGGAATACGTCGCGCTCGGCGTGTTGGCGCTCCACCGGCAGATGCCCGCCTATCTCGAGCAGCAGAAAAGGTGCCTCTGGCAACCGATTACCGGTCGACAGGCGGCCGAACGCCGGGTTGGCTTCCTCGGCCTTGGCATGCTGGCCCGCGCGGCTATCGAGCGCTTGAAGCCGTTCCAGTTTCCGCTTGCCGGGTGGAGCCGCAGCGAAAAGCGGATAGAGGACGTCGCCTGTTTTCACGGCAGGGACCAACTCGCGGGCTTTCTGACGCAAACGGATATTCTCGTCTGCCTGCTCCCGCTCACGGAACAAACGCACGGCATGCTCGATGCAGAGTTCTTCGACTTACTGCCCGTCGGGGCGCAGCTGCTGCATGTCGGCAGAGGTCCGCAACTAGACCAGGCCGCGCTGATCAACGCGCTCGACATCGGTCATGTATCTGCGGCGATGCTTGATGTCACTGATCCAGAACCGCTCCCGGAAGACCATCCGCTCTGGTCGCATCCGAAGGTGATGATAACGCCGCATATCGCCTCGGTGACGCAACCGCATACGGCGGCACAATCCGTCGTGGACAATATCCGGCGCCACCGCGCCGGAGAAGAACTGATCGGCCTCGTCGATCGGACACTCGGCTACTAACCAGGAAACATCACATGTCACTTCTGATCACGATCGACACAGTTCCAGACTTCGCGCCGAAGGAGGCATTACCGGCTCCGGAGCGGCTCATTTCCGGCACTCCATCCTTCAAGACCTGGGCGCAGGATGCCTCAAAAGGTGAGAAAGTTCTGACCGGCGTCTGGGAAGCGACGCCCGGCGAGACCGCATTCGATCAAGGGAACTATCTACGAGTTCTGCCACATCGTTTCGGGTCTCGTCGAAATCGAGGAGAAGGGCGGTGAGACCAAGACCTACCGCGCCGGCGACAGTTTCGTGATGAAGCCGGGTTTCGTCGGCGTCTGGCGCACTATCGAGACCGTGCGCAAGATCTACGTCAGCGTTTATGACTGAGTTCAGTGCTCAAGGTCCCGCCGAATAGAGCGCGGCGGTTCCAGAACAATCCGCTTTCCAAGTTCCGCCCGACGCGATTCGACGCCGTCGGGCGGCTCATTCTCGACGGAAAATGCGGCGGACGGTCCACTATTGTTCCGATGACGTTAGTGCGAACGAGGACCTCCATCAATGAAGACCTACAAGATAGCGCTCATCCCCGGCGACGGCATCGGCAAGGACGTGACGCAGGCGGCGTGGCAGGTGCTGCAGGCGGCGGCCAAGCGGGGCGGTTTCGCCCTTGCCGCCACAAGATTCCCATGGTCGTGCGCCTACTACCTGGAGACCGGTGCAATGATGCCGTCAGACGGCATCGAGACACTTCGAAAATTCGATGCGATCTATCTCGGCGCTGTGGGCTGGTCGGCGGAAGTGCCCGACTCAGTATCGCTTCACGGACTGCTCCTGCCGATCCGGAAAGGGTTCACGCAGTACGCCAACATACGACCGCACCGGCTGTTGCCGGGCGTTCAGGGGCCGCTCCGCTCCGATGGTTTCGACATCCTGTGCATCCGCGAGAATACGGAAGGCGAATATTCCGGCGCCGGTGGGCGCGTTCATTCCGGCACGGCTAATGAGGTCGCGGTTGAGACTGCGATCTTCACGCGTGCGGGTGTCGAACGGATCATCCGTTTCGGGTTCGAACAGGCGCGGGCGCGCCGAAAGAAGCTGGCATCTGTCACCAAATCCAACGCGCAGAAACATTCCATGGTTTTCTGGGATGAGGTCACGCGCGAGTTGGCGAACGACTATGCCGATGTGGAGGTCTCGCATTACCACGTCGACGCCATTGCCGCCCGCATGGTGCTGGCCCCGGAAAGCCTCGACGTAGTCGTCGCCTCGAACCTGTTTGGCGACATCCTCACTGATATTGGAGCGGCCATCCAGGGCGGGCTGGGTTACGCCGCCTCTGCCAATATCAATCCCGATCGCAGCGCGCCTTCGATGTTCGAGCCGGTCCATGGTTCGGCGCCCGACATCGCGCATCTCGGCGTCGCCAATCCGATCGCCGCGATCTGGTCCGGCGCGATGATGCTCGGGCATCTGGGTGAGGGGCAGGCTGCGGCAGAAGTGATGTCGGCAATCGAGTCCGCAACCGCGCGGGGGATTGGCACGATCGCAGGCAAGGACAGGACCGAAACAATCACGCAGGCCGTGCTGGCAGGATTAAGCTGAAAGAGCAGAGGAAAGACCATGAATGCAATGACGAAGATTGGCATGTTCAATGACTCCGACCTTTTCCGCCAGCAGGCGCTGATTGGCGGTGTCTGGTGGGATGCGGAAACGATGGGCGTGGTCGATGTCATTGACCCCGCCAGCCAAAGTGTTCTCGGCACCGTTCCCGCAATGGGGGAGAACGAGACGAGAGCGGCAATCGACGCTGCGGCTGGGGCCTTCAAAAGCTGGAAGAAAAGGACCCATGCCGAGCGTGCAGGACTTCTGGAGCGCTGGCACGACCTCATCCGCCAGCACGAACAGGATCTCGCGCTCCTGCTGACGCTGGAACAAGGCAAGCCGCTTGCCGAGGCGTTGGCGGAAATCCGCTACGGCGCCTCTTTTGTGAAATGGTTTGCGGAGGAGGCGCGCCGGATCGGTGGCTCGACCATTCCGTCACCCACACCCGATCGCCGAATTCTGGTTCTCAAGGAAGCAGTCGGGGTCTGCGCCATCATCACGCCATGGAATTTCCCCAACGCGATGATCACGCGCAAAGTAGCACCGGCGCTGGCCGCAGGTTGTACGGTTGTCATCAAGCCGTCGGAATTTACGCCATTCTCGGCGCTGGCGCTCGGCGTTCTGGCGGAACGGGCAGGTATCCCTGCCGGCGTGATCAACATTGTGACCGGCATGCCCATCGAAATCGGCAACGAACTGATGGCCAACGAAACCGTGCGCAAGATCTCGTTCACCGGTTCGACCCGCGTCGGTGCGCTGCTCATGCGTGGCGCGGCCGATAGCATCAAGCGGCTGAGCCTGGAGCTTGGTGGCAACGCGCCCTTTATCGTCTTTGACGACGCCGATCTGGAGAAGGCAGTTGAAGGGGTGATCGCATCCAAGTTCCGCAATGGCGGTCAAACCTGCGTTTGCGCGAACCGGATTCTCGTGCAGGAAGGCGTTTATGACGCTTTCGCCGAAAAGCTGAGCCAGCGCGTAATGCGGATGAAGGTTGGCGCAGGGACCGACGAGGGCACTGAGATCGGCCCGATGATCAACGCGGCCGCGATCGACAAGATCGAGCGTCACATCGCGGATGCCCAGGCGAAAGGTGCGCAGATCATCGCCCAAAGCGAGACGGTGCCGGAGGGCAAGCAATATGCACGGCCCGTCGTGCTGGGAGAGGCTACTACCGAGATGCTCCTGGCATTGGAAGAGACGTTCGGTCCGGTGGCGCCGCTTTTTCGCTTCGAGACGGAGGAAGAGGCCATCGCCATCGCGAACGGTACGCCGTTCGGCCTTGCCGCCTACTTCTACACCGACAACCTCAAGCGGTCATGGCGTGTTGCCGAGGCGCTGGAGTTCGGTATGGTCGGGCTCAACACAGGCATGATCTCGACCGAGGTTGCGCCTTTCGGCGGTGTCAAGCAGTCGGGAGTGGGGCGCGAAGGATCACAGCTCGGCATCGAGGAATATCTTGAAGTCAAGACGCTTCATGTTGGCGGGCTTAACTAGTTATCTTGCAAGCAGGTGGAAACACTTGCAGCCCCTAAAGCGTTGGAACAACAAAGAAAGGGGCGGTGAAAACCGCCCCTTTCTCTATTGCGACCAGTGATTATCAACGTTTTGGGAGTGCCTCAATCTGGTGCGACTGCGCAAGCAAACAGAGGTTCAGGCGAATTCCCGAACAGGCTCCAGCCCGACGGCACCGGCCAGACCGCCGATATCCTTGATTTCGGTATATTCGTAGAAGGGGTTTGCAGGCTCGTGGCCGCGGTTCACCCAGACCTTGCTCTTGATACCGAGATCATAGGCGGTCATGAGATCATAGCGAAATGAGGACGACACGTGCGTAATGTCCTCCGGGCCGCAGCCGAGCTTGTCGAACATATATTCGAAGCCCTTCATCAAAGGCTTGTAGGCGCCAGTCTCCTCGGCCGTGATGACCATGTAGAACGGTGCGCCGAGTTTTTCCACGTTCGACATGATCAGGCTGTTCATGGAGTTCGACAGGATCACCAGCGGGATTTCCTTGGCGACCTTGGCCAGGCCCGCCGGGACATCCGGGTGCGGACCCCATGTCGGCACTTCCGCATAGATGCGCTGGGCATCCTCGGGCCGGAATGCGACGCCGTTGCGTTTGCAGGTCCGTTCCACAGAATTGTGCACGACCTCGCTGTACGGCTTCCAGGCGCCAAGAACCTCATCGAGGCGATAGGCGGAGAAATCCCTGATGAACTGCGCCATCACAGCTGGGGAGAGCTGCGCGCCGTATACGCGTCTCGCCGCGCCGGCCATGTCGAAGTTGGTCAGTGTACCGTAGCAGTCGAAGGTGATGTATTTCGGTCTGAACTGGGTCATGGGCGTCGATCCTTCCAATCCTGTCGGCACTGCGTGCCTTTAACAGCAAGGATCATAATGAGAACCGGAGAAGACTAGTCGCCGCATTTGATGCGCCCTGAAGCAGATTGTTTTGTATTGCGTGAGAGGTTTGGCAGAGAGTTGCGCCTGAGTTCGTTCGAGCTTCGGCGGGAGCGCGACCCTTCAGCCGTGCGTCGGCATTAGATGCGGCGCCGGCGGCAAAGGAAAGTCAAAACGCCTATCGCTCAGGTTCTGGTCGGGAGGAACTGCTGTCCTCGGCAGCCTATCTTGGACCTAGAGAATTCAGGCCCGGAATGAACGTGACCGCGTAGCAGATCACGCTGGAAAACGAGCTGAAGGACGAAACCACACCACACCCGACTTATGCTCTCGTCAGTCAGGCACTACGCTGAATCGGAGGAAGAAATGCTGGCAAACTCACTGATCGAACTCGATCGCGCACATCTGGTTCACCCGTTTTCATGCTATCGGAGCCACGAGGAGACGGGCGTGCGGGTGCTCAAATCCGCCAAGGGCGCAACAGTGACCGATGCAAGCGGGAAGACCCTGCTGGACGGATTCGCCGGTCTATGGTGTGTAAACATCGGATACGGCCAGGAAAGCGTCGTTGAAGCAGCCGCAAAGCAGCTAAGAGAGCTTCCCTATGCGACGGGATATTTCGGGCTGGGATCCGAGCCTGCCATTCGCCTTGCTGCCAGGCTCGCCGAACTAGCGCCCGGCGATTTGAACCATGTCTATTTCACGCTTGGCGGCTCCGACGCAGTCGACAGTACGATCCGCTTCATTCGCTATTACTACCATGCCAAGGGTACGCCGCAAAAGGACCAGTTCATCTCGGTCGAGTATGGCTACCATGGATCCTCGACGGCAGGGTCAGGTCTGACCGCGATCCCGGCTTTCCATGCGGGTTTCGGCGTGCCATACGACTGGCAGCACAAAATTCCTTCGCACTACGCCTATCGCAATCCGGTCGGTTCCGACCCGCAGGCGATCATCGATGCATCGGTCGCGGCCCTGCGGGCCAAAATCGCGGAACTCGGCGCGGGCCGCGTTGCGGCCTTCTACGCCGAACCCATCCAGGGTTCGGGCGGTGTCCTCGTTCCACCGACGGGTTGGCTGAAGGCTCTGCACGCCGTGTGCAAGGAACACGACATTCTGTTCGTTGCCGACGAAGTTATCACTGCCTTTGGCCGTACCGGCCCCCTCTTTGCCTGTGAGGAAGACGAGGTCGTACCGGATTTCATGACCACGGCGAAGGGACTGACCTCGGGCTACGTGCCGATGGGCGCCGTCTTCATGTCGGACCACGTCTACAATACCATCGCGGACGGAGCCGGCAAAGCGGCCGTCGGCCATGGCTATACTTATTCGGCCCATCCCGTGAGCGCGGCGGTCGGGCTCGAATGCCTGCGTCTCTATGAAGATGGCTTGCTCGAGAATGGGCGCAAGGCCGGGAAGCGCTTGATGGAAGGCCTTCGCTCGCTCGCCGACCACCCGCTGGTTGGCGACATCCGCGGTCGCGGCATGCTGGCAGCAATTGAGTTGGTCACCGACAAGGAGCGCAAAACGCCGCTGCCGGCGGCGGCCGATCCGGGGCGCCGCATCTTCGAGCGCGCGTGGGCGAACGGCCTTGTCATCCGCTCCTTCAACAGCGGCATCCTCGGCTTTGCGCCGCCGCTCTGCTGCACGGACGACGATATTGATGGAATCCTCGAACGTACGCGAATGACGCTGGATCAAACCCTCGAAGACAAGGACGTGCGGGCAGCGATGAAGGGATGATCATTGCCATCACCGAAGCGAGCTGGGTCAATGCGGTAGACGCCTAATGCATGTCGCGCAAAAGTGTGCAGCGGTTTTGCGATAACGACATGCATCAAAACAAGAACCTAAAGCGCGTCGCATGAGGCCGGTTGAACGCGACGCGCGTTAGCGCCCCGAAGCAAATCCTCATGTGATGCCGCCGTCTGCCAAGTGCAAAGCAATTTGCCGGTATGTGGAATCTCTTGCCGTTGCACAAGCGCAGCGAAAACAGCAAGAGGGAGCGCTGGCGCGCGGCTCTCCAGGTCCAAGACTGCGGAGCAGCTTTCTCATTTGTCGAAAATGATGTCGAGAGGCAAATGGGATTTCACGATTGGGGACTTCAGCACGACGAAGCTGAAATATTTGTCGATTCCGATATCCAATTCGATCATGCGCTCCATGATCGTCTGGTACTCGCTGATGCCCGCTGTGACAAACTTCACTAGGTAGTCGTAACCGCCTGAAACCAGATGGCATTCGATGACAGAATCGACTTTCTGAATTGCGGCGAGAAATCTCGCGAAGTCGTTCTGTTGATGGTGCTTGAGCGTGACTTCGGTGAAGATCGTTAGAGTCTGTCCGAGCTTGGACACGTCGATCTGGGCGGAATAGCCGGTGATGAAGCCTTCCGCCTGAAGCTTCTTCACCCGCATCAGGCAAGGGCTCGGCGAAAGGTTGACCAGGTCGGCTAGCTCGACATTCGTGACCCGCCCGTTCTTTTGCAATTGGGATAAGATCTTGATGTCGATCTTGTCGAGCTTCATTGGAAACCTGTCACACGTTCGAACCGCGGATCGTCCGGCAGACGGCGTCGGTCACTTCCTGCGTGGTCGCTGTCCCTCCCACGTCGGGCGTCAGCACCCCTTCACTCGTCGCCGTTTCCACAGCGCTCATCAACCGGACGGCCGCTGCGCTCTCGCCCAGATGTTCGAGCATCTGGGCAGCGGTCCAGAAGGTGGCGACCGGGTTGGCGATACCCTTGCCGGCGATGTCGAATGCCGAGCCGTGAATTGGCTCGAACATCGAGGGATAGCGCCGCTCGGGATCAATGTTGGCGGTCGGTGCAACGCCGAGACTGCCCGCGAGCGCGCCTGCAAGGTCCGACAATATGTCGGCGTGAAGATTGGTGGCGACGATCGTATCTAGGCTCCGAGGTTTCAACGTCATACGCACTGTCATAGCATCGACTAGCATCTTGTCCCACGCGACGTCGGGGAATTCCCGCGCCACCTCGGCTGCGATTTCGTCCCACATTACCATGCCGTGACGCTGCGCGTTGGATTTCGTAACAACAGTCAGGAGCTTTCGCGGCCGTGACTGCGCCAGCCGGAATGCATAGCGCATGATGCGGGTGACGCCGACGCGCGTGAAGATCGCGACCTCGGTTCCGACCTCCTCGGGGAGGCCGCGATGGGCGCGGCCGCCGTGGCCCGAATACTCGCCCTCGGAATTCTCACGCACGATCACCCAATCCAGATCGCCAGGGCCAACGCCCGCCAGCGGCGAAACAATCCCGGGCAATATCCTGGTCGGCCGCACGTTGGCGTACTGATCAAAGCCTTGGCAGATCGGCAGCCGAAGGCCCCAGAGCGTGATGTCGTCGGGCAGATCGGGAGCGCCTACCGCGCCAAAGAAGATGGCGTCGAAGCGCTTCAGTTGCGCCACTCCATCTTCGGGCATCATCCGACCATGGGCCTTGTAATAGTCTGAGCCCCAGTCGAAGTGCTGGACGCGCAGCTTGAAGTCGCCGCAGCGCTGCTGCAGCACCTCAAGCGCCTGGAGACCTGCGGCAATCACCTCCGGGCCGATCCCGTCGGCAGGAATGGCGGCAATCTCATATTCGCGCATCGTTACTTCCCTGTTTTTGGTGCTGGCCGCCTCGTGACCTCAATCTCGTGCGCGACCGATTGTACCTTGGCAAGACGGTCTTCTCAGAATTCAGTGACCTGGCCCCACGCCACGGTCTTCAGGCGCTTCGGTCAACTAGGACGCGGATCGACACTGGTCTCGCTGCCCAAGCGCAGCCTAGCGTATGGGCCTCAGCCGTAAGCCGTGAACTTTGTACGAGGGCGGAACATCCTGCCGTTTGAGGCATGAAAGACGGGCAATTGTTGCGACGAATGACCGGTTGGGTCGCACCTCACCTGCGGAGTCGATCATACACTCATTGCATCGGATCGACCCCGGATGAGTATGAGGGTGACACGGTAATGAAGTTTGCTTCCTACTGGCACGATACTTCGGTTCCATTGGCGGATCCGTGGCCGATCCGGTCTCGGGGGATTTCGAGGTGGCCGTGATTCACACCGGCAAGCCATGGTTTCCTCCCATGCCTCCCACGGTAGGCACATACTATCGTCTGAAGGATGCGGTCGCGTGACCCGGGCGGCGGAAAACGCGCAGAGTGAAATGCCAAATTTGGCCTCCTTTGCAGAAGTTCCTGCTGCCTGCGTGCTAAGTTTCAACGACTCTGCCGGCCAGAAGGGGTCACACTCATTGTCGACTAAGGTCCGTTACTCCCCGGACATCCGCCAAGAGGCAGGCAGGCTCCGCAGGGCCACGACAGGGAGGCTTGAAAGTGAGCCGGAGAGCTCACGATAGGGAACAGTTTGACCGATTGATCGCCACGAGGCGGAGATCGAAAACGCAATCCGCAGCGGGCTAAAGAGCGCGGCTGAGAAGGGAGAGGTCTCGATGATCGCCAGCATCCAAGCTGTAGCTCCTCATGAAGTTGCGCTTTCGGTGCGCGACCTGACCGTAAGCCTGCCGGCCGGCATGGAGCGGGTCCATGCGGTCGAGAATATCTCGTTTGATCTGAAACGCGGCCAGATCCTCTGCATCATAGGCGAGTCCGGATCGGGTAAGTCGGTCACGGCGAACGCGATCATGGGGCTTCTGCCAAAGGTGATCCGCCTCTCATCGGGTGTCATCCAGCTGGAGGGGATGAACATCATCGGCATGTCGCCAGACAAGCTGCGCAACCTGCGTGGACGGGTCGTGTCGATGATCTTTCAGGATCCGCTCTCAGCGCTCAATCCCCTGATGACGGTGGGCGCGCAGATTGACGAGGTCATGGCCGCGCATGGCTTCGGTACGCCACAAACCTGCCGCAACCGCGCCGTTGAGCTGCTCACTGAAGTGGGCCTACCAGATCCCCAACTCATGTATCACCAGTATCCTTTCCGGCTTTCGGGCGGGCAACGGCAGCGCGTCATGATTGCCATGGCCTTGGCGCTCGAGCCGACGGTGCTGATCGCCGATGAGCCAACCACCGCCCTCGACGTCACCACCCAGGCACAGATCCTGCAACTGATCAGCGACATTCAGCGGCGCAAGGGCATGAGCGTGATGTTCATCACCCATGATTTCGGTGTGGTGGCAGAGATCGCCGACAGCGTCGTGGTGATGGAAAAGGGCCACATCGTCGAACAGGGTAGCGCCGAGCAGGTGTTGAAGTCGCCCAAGCATCCTTATACCCGGCGCCTGATCGCGGCCGTACCGCATTTGACCGGCGAAGATCGCCCTCGTCTGGAGTCGGCCAGCAAGGAGCCGATCCTGAAGGTTGAGGGTCTGGTGAAGACCTATCGTGGTGGCAGCGCGCTGTTCGGCGCGCAGCGGACTGTGACAGCGGTGAACGAGGTCTCGTTCGAACTCGCGCCCGGCCGCACGCTGGGGGTCGTAGGCGAGAGCGGTTCGGGAAAGTCGTCGCTGGGCCGGCTGTTGATCAAACTGCTGGACAGCGACGGCGGCGGGATTTTGTTCGAGGGATCTGACATAGCCAAGCTTTCCGAAGCGAAGTTCCGCCCTCTTCGACCGCGGATCCAGATGATCTTCCAGGATCCCTTCGCGTCGCTGAACCCACGCTCAACGGTTGGCCACATCATGACGGTAGGGCCGGTGGCACACGGGATGCCTTATGCCCAAGCGCGCGAGGAAGCGCGTGCGCTCCTGGCTCATGTCGGTCTCGATGCCGGCGCCTTTGGCCGCTATCCGCACGAGTTCTCGGGTGGGCAACGCCAGCGCATCGGCATCGCTCGTGCGCTGATGTTCAAGCCGAAGCTGCTCATTGCCGACGAGGCGGTCTCCGCACTCGACGTCTCGATCCAGGCGCAGATCCTGCAGCTTCTGGACCAGATCCAGCGCGAGACCGGCGTGTCGATGGTTTTCATCACACACGACCTGCGCGTCGCCAGCCAGATCTGCGACGAAATCGCTGTGATGCAGAAGGGCCGGATCGTCGAGCGCGGACCGCCCTCGCAGATATTCCTGAACCCGCAAGCAGCCTACACGCGCCAACTCGTAGCGGCAATTCCAGGAGAGCGGCCGGGCAATGCCCGTCCAGTTGCAGCAAACGCATAAGAAATAACAAGAGAGGAACTACCATGACCAGAAATTCATCGACTACGTCCAACTACTCGAGGCGCGAAGCGCTGCGACTGATGGCGATAGGTGGGGCTGCAGGCCTCATCGCGCCCAACCTGCTGGGCAAGCCCGCCTTCGCCAAGACCCCTCCTGCGGGCCCGGCCGGTCGCGTCGTCGTCGGCCTCTCGCAAGAGCCGACCGTGTTCAATCCGTTGATGGCGCATATCGAAGTCGATGACGCGGTCCATTTCTCGGTTTTCGACGCGCTGGTCCGCATGGATCCCCAAGGTGGCCTACATCCAAACCTCGCAGCCGAGGTGCCAAGCCAGAAGAATGGCGGCATTTCGGAGGACGGTCTCAACTGGCGCATCCGGTTGCGTGACAATGCCCGCTGGCACGATGGTGAGCCCTTCACGGCCGAGGACGTGAAATTCACCCTTGAGCTCATCACGAACCCGAAGTTTCGCGCTTGGCGCACGAGCGGCCATTCGCTCGTGCAGGACATCACAGTGGTTTCGCCCACCGAGATCACTTGGCGGATGAAGGAGGCTTTTGCGCCCTATCTTTCGTTCTTGGCCGAAACCTTCATCGTGCCCAAGCACATTCTGGAGAAAGAGGCCGATCCGAATACAGCCGCCTTCAACCAGGCGCCAGTCGGCACCGGCGCATTCAAATGGAGCCAGCGCGTCGCGGGCGATCATATCGAGCTCGTCGCCAATCCTGAGTACGCGGGCGAGGGCCCCTATATCGAGCAGCTCATCTTCAAATACATCCCCGATATGACGGTGCTCTACACGCAGTTCAAGAGCGGCGACGTGGACCTGGTCGATCAGTCGTTCATCACCGCCGACCATTATACTGAAGCCCGCGAACTACCAGACCGCGTGGTGACACTGGAGACAGGGGCATCCTTGGAGTCGATCTACCTCAATTTGGGCCGCCCGCAGTTCAAGGAGTTGGCAGTGCGCCAGGCGCTCTACGCCGCGTTGGACAGGAACGCGATCGTCGACACGATCTATTACGGCGTGGGCACTCTCACCGAG
The DNA here is from genome assembly GCF_040317695.1 of Mesorhizobium sp. M1403. Classification (NCBI taxonomy): domain Bacteria; kingdom Pseudomonadati; phylum Pseudomonadota; class Alphaproteobacteria; order Hyphomicrobiales; family Phyllobacteriaceae; genus Mesorhizobium; species Mesorhizobium sp. M1403. The sequence goes on from NZ_JAMYKY010000009.1 coordinate 31,813, forward strand.
ACCTTCATGCCGAAGGAGTCCTACTACTACGACCCGAACCTGCCGGTTCAGGAGTTCAATCTGGACCGGGCGCGCCAAATCCTGGATGAGGCCGGCTGGGCGCCGGGGCCGGATGGAATCCGCGCCAAGGATGGGGTGCGACTGTCCTTCTCCAACTCAACAACTTCTGGCAACAACCTCCGCGAGCAGACGCAGCAGTTCCTGCAGCAGACGTTTGCCGAGATCGGCGTCGAGATGACGATCTCGAATTTGCCGGCTGCAGTCATGTGGGGCGAGTTCTGGCTGAAGTCGCAATTTGACACCGCCATGGTGGGCGTCACCTATCTGATTGCCGCGGACCCCGACGCCACAAACCGGCTCCATACGAAGGCAATCGCCGCTCAAGGCGGACACGGTTCGAACACCGGGCAATATTCCAACCCTGAAGTCGATGCCCTGCTCGAAAAGGGTGCTCGCAGCTTCGATCCGGAAGAACGGCGCGGGATCTATAATCGCGTGCAGGAAGTGGTGCGCCATGATCTGCCCTTCCTGCCGCTGTTCGCGTACACAATCGTCCTTGGGCGCAAGAAAGGGTTGGACGGCTTCGAGCCCAACGCCAACACCCGCACCGCGTCGTGGGATGCCGCGGCCTGGCAGTGGAAGGCCTAATCCACGCAGTTGCCGCCGCCCGATCCACTGCGGCGGCGGCAACACACTAAGATCATCAACCCACAATGGAGGACTCGGATGCGCGGCTTCCTGCTCAATCGCCTCTCGCAGAGCCTGGTGCTGCTTGTGATCGTCTCGATCATCGGCTTCGGCATTCTGAACCTCCTCCCCGGCGGCCCCCTGGCACAATTCGGACTCGATCCCGGAATGACCCAGCAGGATATCGAGCGCCTCAAGGGGCTGCTGGGCCTTGATCGGCCTATATGGATCCAATATTTGGACTGGGCATGGCGGCTGGTGCGGGGCGACTGGGGTCACTCCTTCCGCGACGGAGCGCCGGTATTGGAGATCATTGGCAGCCATCTCTTTGCCACGCTGCTGCTGATGGGGTCCTCAACCGCGATTGCGATCTCCATTGGCGCCTGGATTGGAATTCGGGGCGCCACGCGCCGCTACTCACTATTCGACTATCTCGCAACCGTTGGCGCTATGGTCGCATTGTCGGTCCCTACCTTCTGGTTCGGCCTCGTAGGCATCTACATCTTTTCCTTGAAGTTGGGCTGGCTGCCCGCGGGCAATATGTCCGAGATCGGCGATAGCTCGATCCTGGGCTATCTCCACCATCTGATCCTGCCAAGTGTCGTACTGTCGCTGGTCCATGTCGCGATCTGGAGCCGCTACATGCGGACGGCTACACTCGACGCCATTAGCCAGGACTTCGTTAAAACGGCTCGGGCCAAGGGGTTGAGTGAACGCCGGATTCTGATGAAGCATGTCGTTGGCAACGCGCTTTTGCCGATGATTACCTTGGCCGGGATGCAGCTTCCCAGCATTCTGACCGGCGCGCTGGTAACCGAAACTGTCTTTACCTGGCCAGGAATGGGACGGTTGTTCCTCGATAGCCTTGGTTACAGCGACTATCCGGTTGTGATGGGGCTGCTGATGTTCTCCGCTATCCTCGTTCTGCTTGGAAACCTGATCGCCGACATTGTCGTCGCTATTGTCGATCCGCGCATTCGCCTGGCTTGAGCGCGCAACTTCCCCGACAGGAGACAGCCGATATGACCGCTCTCACCGCAAATGCAGCTCCAAGCCGATGGAGAAACAACCGCGCGGCACTTCGTTTTATGCGACATCGCTTGGCGCTGCTTGGGTTGGCGATGATCATCTTCCTGAGCCTTGCTTGCGTCCTCGGCCCCCATCTCCTGCCTTATGACTCACTGTACATCGATCTGCGGGCCCGCTTTGCCCCGCCGCTCACGGGTTATCACTTTCTAGGCACCGATCCGCTTGGCCGCGACGTGGCGGCAAGGCTTTTGATGGCAGGACGAATCTCGCTGCTGGTCGGTTTCTTTGCCATGGTTTTGTCGACGCTCATCGGCACGCTGGTCGGCGTGATTGCAGGCTATCGCGGCGGCTGGGTTGGGGCGGCGCTGATGCGCACCGTCGATGGATTCCTGTCGTTCCCATCGATCTTTCTGCTGCTGGCGCTGGCTGCGGCACTGAAGCCCAGTCCTGTGATGATCACCATCATTATCGCCCTCACCAGTTGGATGGAGGTTGCCCGCATCGTCGAAGCGGAGGTCCGCTCGTTACGCGAACGCGAGTTCGTCCTGGCTGGCCGAATGCTGGGGCTGAGCGGCACGCACATCATGTTCCGCGAGATACTGCCCAACGCAATGGGCCCGATTATCGTCGCTTCCACCTTGACGGTCGCGCGCGCCATTCTCATGGAAGCCTACATCAGCTTCCTCGGCTACGGGATCCAGCCGCCACTGCCCAGCTGGGGCAACATGCTCAATGGCGCCCAGCAATATCTGGGCAGCGCACCTTGGCTGGCAATCATTCCCGGAGCTGCAATCACCATCGCGGTAACCAGTTTCAATTTCATTGGTGACGGACTGCGCGACGCGCTGGACGTACGAGATGACCATATTTGAGGTACCGCGACCGATCGCTTTCTTAATCCCTGGAACATCAAGAGAAGTCAGTCACGTGCACGAGCCCAAAATCGAGAAGCACACGCCCTATTGGTGGGAAGCGGCGCCCGTCATGCCGCTGCCGCGGAAGCCCCTCGCAAAAAAGCTTGACGTGGCAATTGTCGGCGCCGGTTATGCCGGGCTTTCGGCCGGGCTTGTGCTGGTGCGCGAAGGACGCTCGGTCGCAGCCTTTGATACGATGAATCCGGGCGAGGGTGCTTCTACACGCAACGGCGGAATTACCAGCGGAAGCATCCGGCCGGACTATGCCACGATCACCCGGCGCTTCGGTGAAGAGAAGGCCATGGCGATCGAGGCCGAGGGCAAGATCGCGCGCGAATTCCTCTACGACTTCATCAGGACCGAAGGGCTGGACTGCGACTTCCGACTGGTTGGCCAGTTCAAGGGCGCTTTTGGATATCAACAGTATGAGAAGATGGCGCGCGGCGCCGAGACGCTGGCGAAGAAACTGGGGATCGAGTCCTTCGCCGTTCCGCATGCTGAGCAACGAAATTATATCGGAACCGATTTCTACCGCGGCGGAACCGTTCGGATGGACATTGGCGCGCTGCACCCCGCAAAATTCCACGCTGAACTCCTGCGGGTGGCGCTCGCATCCGGGTTGACGGTCCATTCGCATACAGTGGTCAAGTCGATCGAGAGGAATGGTTCGGGGTTCCGCGTCGCGACTTCGGCAGGGACGGTGGATGCACGGCAGGTTCTGGTCTGTACCAACGGCTATACCGACGGCGCCGCTCCCTTCCTTCGGCGCCGCCTGGTTCCGGTCCGCAGCCGGATCATCGTGACCGAGGAACTTGCGCCCGATGTCATGGCGCGACTGATGCCGAAGCTGATGACGATCACCGAGAACCGGCAACTCGGTTTCTATTATCGTCCCTCGCCCGACGGAAAACGCATTCTGCTGGGGGGACGTGACAGCTCTCGCGTCGGCGACCCGGCGGCGCCGAAACTTCTCCTACGCAAGGGCCTCGTGAACCTTTTCCCGGAGTTGGAGAACGTGCGCCTTTCGCATTGCTGGTTCGGCAATGTGGCGATGAACCGAGACATGCTGCCCCGCATCTTCGAAAAGGACGGTATGGTCTATGCAACCGGCTTCTGCGGTTCGGGCGTGGTCTGGGCGCCATGGATCGGTATGCGTGCGGCGCACAAGCTGATGGGGCATGGCGAGCAGTCGCGCACGGCGTTCGACTTTCGACCGCCTTCGGCCATCCCGCTCTATCGTGGCAATCCGTGGTTCATGCCGGCGATTATCCAAGGCTATCGGTTGCAAGACCGTATCGCCTTCTGGCGCGCCAGCCGCTGATCACCGGAAATATCAGGACATTCTCCAGGTTGGATTCGGCCTGGATTGTAGCTGCCCTACCGTGGCTGGAAAGAAAGCATCACCGAACTGCGACACGCGCCCATTCCGATCGCAATCGGTTTTGCGACATCCGGGGCGATCCGTGGTTCATGCGGGCAACCCTTGGCGTATCCGCCGCTGACACGACTGCAGACTCGCGCGGGACACGTTGTTGCCGGAGAGCACTCAAGCAGGGCGGAAAAATCCGTCGGGGCCGGGACCTATCGGTGCGAAGCTGATCAGTGTTGGGACGCCTTTGCGCGGATCAGCGCGTCGGCCATGTAGAGGTCCTGTAGGGAAATACCGGAACTGTCGAAAACCGTGATCTCGTTGTCGAAATGGCGTCCGGGCGCACGCTTTTCAATGACGTCGCCGATTGGTGTTACCGCAAGCACGCCGGCGTCGATCTCGTCGCGCACGTGTTGGAACTCGCCGATCTGGACGGACTGGGAAAGCAGATCACAAAACAGACGTGCCTTGGGAAACAATTCGCTCGGCAATTCGCGCTTGCCTGGAACATCCGACCCCATGCTGGCGATATGGGTTCCGGGTCCCACCCAAGCGGCATCGAACAGCGGTTCGCGTGAGGGCGTCGCAGTCACGACGATGTCGGCCGCGCGCACGGCGTCTTCGGGCACGGCAGCGCGCGCATCCAGGCCTCTTTCGCCGATCTGATCGACAAGAGCGTCGCGTCGCGACGAAGGCCGGGCGACGACCAGCACGGTTTCGATTGGGCGGACGCGTGCCAGCGCCATCACTTCGAAGCCCGCCTGGTTGCCGGCGCCGAATATCGCCAGAACCTTGGCTTGCTTGCGCGCAAGAAGATCGGCCGCGACCGCGTCGGCGGCGGCCGTCCTGTAGGCGTTGACCTTCCCGGCCTCGATTACGGCGCCGAGTCGACCTGTATGCTGATCGAGCAGCACGATGGTGGAGTTGTGGCGGGGAAGGCCACGTGCCGGGTTGCCCGACCAGAAGGAGCCGATTTTCACTCCGGTCAGGTCGTCCGACGAACCGGATTTGATTGAGAAAGTATTGGTCGCATCATGCGTGCGCCCGAGAACAGCAGGAAAGACCCAATTCTGCCGCGATGCTGATGCCACGAGAGCCTGCCGCGCCGCCTCGAAAGCAAGTTCATGCGTGACGAGGGCGGCTGACTCCTCTTCGCTGATGTAGATCATCCAAAATTCCTCCTGAGCATCAAGCGTTTCATCGCCGGGGAGTGTTGCGGCTATGCCATTGCCATTGGGGATCGTGCGGACGTGACGCCGATCGCGGGCAACCACGAAGCGGCGATTCAAAGTGCCAGGTATTCCTCGCCTGATTTGCGCGATTTGGCATGCCGAGGAACTGCTTAAAACGAACAATCCCGCTGATTTGAAGGGGCAAAACAGCAGCGAAATCTGTCCGCCGGGCGCGACTCTAAGGTCCGACTTCAATCCGACTCTGGATCAAGTGACAGCGTTGCACCTTATGACCGTTGAGCATGACAGAGATATCGTCAGCGCCCCGACCGAGCTGATGAAATTGGAAACCCGCCATTTGCCGGGCGCGCTGAAGCTGTCGCAGGAGATGGCCTGGCCCTACCGCCAGGAGGATTGGGAATTTGCCCTGATGGTCGGCAATGGCCTGGTCCTCGAGAGGGCAGGACAGGTGATTGGCACGGCCATGTCCTGGAATTACGGACATTCCTATGCCACGGTCGGGATGATCATAGTTACTGGCTCCGCGCAAGGCGGTGGCAACGGCGCCCGGCTCTTTGATGGATTGCTTGAGGCGACACACGGCCGCAACGTGCTGCTCAACTCAACCGAAGAGGGGCTGGCGCTCTACAAGCGACGCGGCTTCACTGCCTGGGGCACGGTGCTTCAGCACCAGGGCTCGCTGACTGTCCCCGTGACGCGGAGTACCGGCGACGACATCCGTCAAGCGACAGCCTCCGACCTCACGCCGATCCAGGCCTTCGACGAATCGGCCACGGGCATGCCCCGGCTGGCGATGGTGGCTGCGCTCGCCGATGTGGGCAACGCACTGGTCATTGAGCGCAGGGGACGGATTGCAGGCTACGCTATCGCGAGGAGGTTTGGCCGCGGCTATGTGGTCGGCCCTTGTGCAGCCGAGAGCGACCAAGACGCGCGGCTTCTGATCCTGGCCCAGCTTTCGAAGCTTCACGATCAATTCGTTCGCATCGACGTCTATGCCGAGGATGGATTGGGTGACTGGCTTGAGAGCCTTGGCCTTCAGCGGTCCGGCAGTGCGACCGCCATGGTCAAAGGACAACGACCCGTCGCCGAGGGGCCAGCCCATATGTATGCGTTGGCAAACCAGTCGTTCACTTAGGAAACGAGATTATGAACAAGGTGGCCGCAAACCTGGCAGTGAGCGAGACGGCTAGGACGATCGACGCCTTGGTCACGCCGGCGCTGCTTCTCGACCGTGGGCGGCTCGGACGCAACATTCAGCGCTTGGCTGAGCGCGCCAGGAGGCTTGGCGTGGTGCTGCGCCCGCATATGAAGACGGCCAAGAGCATCGATGTCGCCCGATACGCGTTTCACCGCGAACCCGGACCGATCACGGTCTCGACCATCGCAGAGGCGGAGTATTTCGCGGGCCATGGCTTTCGAGACATGACCTACGCGGTCGGCATCTCGCCGGCCTCGGCCAAGCGCGCCATGGAGCTTTGTCGCCGCGCCGGCGCTGATGTGAAGCTGTTGCTCGATTCGGTCGAGCAGGCCGATGCCCTGGCCAGCGTCCGCGTAGCCACCGGTATGACCCCATCCGTTTTCATCGAACTGGACTGCGATGACCATCGCGGTGGTTTGAGGCCGGACGACCCGAAGTTGCTCGACGTGGCCGGCAGTGTCGTCGCGGCCAGTGCCAAACTCGTCGGCGTTCTCGCCCATGCAGGCGAATCCTATGGCTTGAACACGCCCGATGCGCTGGTCAAGGCAGGCGAGAACGAGCGTTCAGCCACGGTGCGCGCCGCTGAAATCCTGCGCGCCCATGGCCATGCCTGCCCGATCGTCAGCGTCGGCTCGACCCCGACAGCGCATTTCGCCAGCAATCTTGAGGGGGTCACGGAGCTGCGCGCCGGGGTCTACATGTTCTTCGACCTGGTCCAGCACGGCGTTGGGGTGTGCGAACTCGACGACATCGCGATTTCCGTATTGGCCACGGTGATCGGCTCCAACCCGGAAAAGGGATGGGTGCTGGTTGACGCTGGATGGATGGCGCTTTCGCGCGACCGGGGAACCGCAAACCAGCAGATCGACCAGGGTTACGGCGTGGTCTGCGACGAAAAGGGGCGGGTGCTTGAAGATGTGATCGTGGCCCAGGCCAGCCAGGAACACGGTATCCTCACCATTCGTGCCGGTTCTGGAAAGTCCATGCCCGAGCTGCCGCTCGGGACACGGGTCCGGATTCTGCCCAACCATGCGTGTGCGACGGCCGCCCAGCATGATTTCTACAGCGTCGTCAACGGGGCCAGCCGCAAGATTGAAGCGCGCTGGGAGCGGATGCGCGGCTGGTAGGCGCGCGCAACTATGCCTCGGATGTCGCCCCACTCCAATCAGCACTGGTGGTCAAGAAAATGAAGTTTACTTCTTACTGGCTGGATACGTCTCAGCCGTTCAGTGAAGGGTCGTCCAAACCGCTCGAAGGCCACTACGACGTGGCGATTGTGGGCGGCGGCCTGACCGGCTCCTCCGCCGCGCTGGCCCTTGCCAAAAAGGGCGCCAGGGTTGCCCTGTTGGAGGCCGAAACGATCGGCAACGCCGCGTCCGGCCGCAATGGCGGGATGTGCAACAACGGCTTTGCCCAGAATTATGCAATCATGGCTGGCAAGCACGGCAAGCCCGCCGCAAATGCGCTCTACAAGGCTTTCGACGCCGGCGTCGATATGGTCGAGCGGTTGGTGCAGGAAGAGAAGATCGACTGCAGCTTCTCCCGCGTCGGCAAGCTCAAGCTTGCCGCCAAGCCCGAGCACTACGACATGCTGGCGCGCAGCCAGGAACTACTGGCTGCCAATGTCGATCCCGACACCAGGATGATCGCGCGCGAGGACCTGCGGACCGAAGTCGGCACCAACCGCTACCATGGCGGGCTGCTCTTTCCCAAGAGCGCGGCCATGCATGTCGGCCGGTTCGTCCGGGGCCTCGCGACCGCCGCTGCCCGGCGTGGCGCAGAGGTCCATGAACGCTCGCCCGTCATTGCGATGCGCAAGGTTTCAGGCGGGCATGAGGTAACGACGCCAACGGGCAAGATCGTCGCGCGGCAGGTCCTGTTGGCAAGCGGCATTTCCCAGGTTGGCCCGCTCGGCTGGATCCGCCGGCGCATGATCCCGGTCGGCGCATTTCTGATCGTGACCGAGCCACTGTCGCCTTCGCAACTCGAGCGCCTCATGCCGACCCGTCGCAATGTCGTCGACACGCGCAATCTCGTTGTCTACTGGCGGCTCACGCCGGACAATCGCCTTCTGTTCGGCGGGAGGGCGCGCTTTGCCGTGTCCAACCCCCAATCCGACGAAAAAAGCGGCCGGATACTCAAGGCGGCGATGGTCGAGGTCTTTCCGGAACTGGCCGGCACCCGCATCGGCTACTGCTGGGGCGGCATGGTCGATATGACCCGCGATCGCCTGCCGCGGGCCGGAGAGCGCGATGGCATCTATTACTCGATGGGCTATAGCGGACACGGGACCCAGATGTCGACGTTGATGGGCACCATCATGGCCGACGTCATGGACGGGCGCCCCGAGCTCAATCCCTGGAAGGATTTCGACTGGCCAGCGATCCCCGGTTATTTCGGGCGCCCCTGGTTCCTGCCGATTGTCGGCGCCTACTACCGCATGAAGGACCGTGTAGGGTGATGACGCCTCTCGAACACCTGGTCCGCAACGGCCACCTGGACAAGTTCTTCATCGACGGTCAATGGGTTGAGCCGAGCGGCACCGCGACGGGCGTCGTCGTCAATCCCGCCACAGAAGAGGTTGTGAGCCAGTTTCCGCTTGGAAATGGCAAGGACGTTGACGCGGCCGTTGCAGCGGCCCGCCGGGCATTCGCCACCTGGAGTCGGACCACGCCAGAAGACCGCGCGGGTCTGCTCGATCGCCTGCAAGCGCTGCTCGAGGCGCGCGGCGAACTGCTGGCTCAATGCCTGAGCCTCGAAATGGGCGCGGCGATCGGCTATGCGCGCAGCGCCCAGGTGCCGCTGGCGATCACGCATGTTAAGGTCGCTCGCGATGTGCTGACAGACTTTCGCTTCGTCAAGCAACGGGGGCAAACCGCCGTCACCCACGAACCGATCGGTGTCTGCGCCTTGATCACGCCGTGGAACTGGCCACTTTACCAGATCACCGCCAAGGTTTCGCCGGCGCTCGCTGCAGGCTGCACGATCGTGCTGAAGCCGAGTGAGCTTTCTCCCTTGGACGCCCTGCTATTCGCCGAGGCAATCGAGGAAGCCGGCTTCCCTGCCGGGGTTTTCAACCTCGTGCAAGGTGATGGTCCAGGCGTGGGTATGGGTCTCGCCTCCCATCCGGATGTCGACATGATCTCCATTACCGGGTCCACCCGCGCGGGCATTGTTGTGGCCCAGGCGGCAGCGCCAACGGTCAAGCGTGTCGCGCAGGAACTCGGCGGCAAGTCGCCGAACGTGATCCTGCCGGACGCCGATCTCGATCGCGCCGTTTCTCTGGGCGTAGTCGCCGCCTTCCGCAATCTCGGCCAGTCATGCAGCGCCCCGACGCGCATGATTGTGCCACGCGTGCTGCTCTCCGAGATCGAGGAAATCGCCAAGGGGGCCGCGGCCCAGATCGTCGTCGGCGATCCTCTTTCGGAAGCCACAACTCATGGTGCAATCGCCAACCGCGCCCAATTCGATCGCATCCAAACCATGATCGGCGTCGGCATTTCGGAAGGCGCCAGGCTCCTCACCGGAGGACCGGGTCGTGCGCACGATCTGAACGTCGGGTTCTATGTGAGGCCGACCATTTTTTCCGACGTGCGGACGAGCATGCGTATTGCCCAGGAAGAGGTCTTCGGGCCAGTTCTCTGCATCATCCCCTACGACACAGTCGAGGAGGCCGTCACCATCGCCAACGACACGGTCTACGGTCTGGGGGCCCATGTGCAGGGCGGGGATGTGGACGCCGTCAGGGACGTGGCCTCGCGGATTCGCTCCGGTCAGGTGCATCTTAACTACCCGGCCTGGGATCCGCACGCCCCGTTTGGCGGTTTCAAGCAGTCCGGAAACGGACGCGAATATGGCATCGAGGGCATGTTGGAGTATCTCGAGGTCAAATCCATCCTCGGCTATTTCTAGGCGACATCTTCACCCAGCGCAGACGGCGGGATGCCGAGAAACATGGGCAATCCAGGCTCAACGCGGCGATGTATCGGCTCAGGAACCGGAACTGACGATCAGTCTGGCTCTACCAAGGGGACCACATCCGTGTGACCGGACAAAATGTAGCCGGGCACGTCAGGCGGGCCTACCGTTGCGAACAGGTCGCTACCGTCGCGCTGCCGGGCCGGGGCAACACAATCGCGGCAGCGCCGCAACTGGCGGCATCTTGCTGGAGTCCACGATTTCGCCATTGAGCCTGCCAAGGACCATGGGAAGACACGAGGCGCAGCGTCCACGGAGCACTAGGACAGTTCGAGTAGGAAAACTGACACTCCGAAAGAAGCGCGCGTTCCGTGTCACGATATTCGGCGCAAAATACCGAAAATCGGCGCCAGTCGGAGCATTTCTGCGGCACCAATCGCCGATACTGCTAGCTCCATTGATCGCCGAGGCCGCCATGTCCCCTGTTATCCACCAAATCAGTAGCGATAAGGCGCTACCCGAGTCAGCAGACGTCGTGGTGATCGGCGGCGGGATTGTCGGCGCCAGCGCGGCCTATTTCCTGGCGCGGCGCGGCCTGTCGGTGGCGCTTGTCGAAAAGGGGTATGTCGGCTGCGAACAGTCGAGCCGGAACTGGGGCTGGTGCCGTCGGCAGAACCGCGATGCACGTGAGTTGCCGCTTGCCAATCTGTCGATGCGCCTGTGGGAAGAGCTCACCAAAGAGATTGGGCACGACCTTGGCTTCCGCCGTTGCGGGCTCACCTATGCGACGAACGATCCAAAGCAGCTCGCCGAATGGGACAAGTGGCGCGAGGTTGCGCGGCGGTTCGACGTCAATACGCGGATGCTTACCGCCGACGAGGCTGCTGCCGCCGTTCCAGCGGCGGGCGGCAAATGGCTGGGCGGCGTCCACGCAGCAGACGATGGCAAGGCCGAACCCTGGCTTGCCGCCCCTCGGATCGCCGAGGGCGCGCGCAAGCATAGCGCGACCATTCATCAGAACTGCGCGGCACGCGGCCTGGATATCACCAATGGGCAAGTGAGCGGCGTCGTCACCGAGAAAGGCCTTATCCGCACCAGCGCGGTGCTATGTGCCGCCGGCGCCTGGGCTTCTGCTTTCCTGCGCATGCATGCGGTTTCGCTGCCGCAGGCCAGCGTCCGTCAGACCGCCTTACGGACCGCTCCTGCACCGGATTTTGGCGAGGCTGTCTATACTTCCGACTTTGCCATGACGCGCCGGCTCGATGGCAGCTACACGATCGCGGTCAGCGGCAGGGCGACCCTCGAGATCACGCCGCAGGGGATCCGCTATGTCCGCCCGTTTCTGCCGATGTTCATGAAACGGCTGAAGGCCGTCGAGATCGGCATAGGCCGCTCGTTCTTCCAGGGCCCGGAAACACTCCGTCGCTGGCATCTCGACAGGCCGACCCCCTTTGAGCGAATCCGCGTCCTCGATCCTGCGCCGGACAAGCGAATGGTGGCAACCATCATGACGCGGGTAAAAGCCCTGTTCCCCACCGTTGCCGATGCCGGCGTCGTGTCCTCCTGGGGTGGATATATCGACTCCACACCGGACGCCGTACCCGTGATTTCACCGGTGGACAGCATCGGTGGAGTGTTCGTCGCCGCAGGCTGTTCCGGACACGGCTTCGGCGTCGGCCCTGGAATTGGCCATCTGGCGGCGGATCTGGTCGCAGGTGACGCGGCAAGCGTCGACCCGACTCCATTCCGCCTGTCGCGCTTCACGGACAGATCGAAAATTGAAGTTGGCGACTTCTGATGCAATTTTGCCGCGTAGCGGCAGCAAAGAGCGCTGGGTCTGGCCGCATATCTACGGGCTCAAGCGCGATCTGGACCGTTTCGTGACCGCTATGGCCGATGCGGTCGCACAGGTGCATCGCAGGGAGCTTGCACTGCAGGAGCTGACGGTCGCGGATACGTGCGGCCAGGCGATCAGAAGATGGGCGAGATGATCCATGATCTTCCTGGCAACTATGCCGCGGTCTTCTGGCAAATCATGGCTCGGTATTGCAACCCAAGACCTGGAGAGCGCCGTCGACGGAGCCGATGAACTGGAAGAAACCGCCAACGTCTGCTGCAAGGCGCCGGAAGAGGATTCTCGCGCGAGACCAGGTTGATGAACTGGTCCAAACATCCGGTTCCGCCGCCGATCCATGTGACGAGTGCGCCCGATCGTGCAAGGGCAATTCGTGAAATAAGCGCGACTGCAATGGTGCTAGGCAAGCCCGACCGCGTGTCGGGAGGCAGTTGTGAAAGTTGCGATCATCAGACCAGGCTCGCTCGGCAAAGCCTTGGCGAAATGTCTTGGCCTCGCCGGGCACGAAATTCGCCTCAGCTTCAGTCGTGACGAAGGCAAGTTGCGCGCAATCGCGGCAACCCTCCGTGTTGACTTCGGTGCCCCTGACGAAGTGGCGAGATGGGCCGACGTAATTGCCCTGGCGACGCCATGGCCGGCTCTCGAGTTGGCAATGGACGCGCTTGGCGATTTGTCGGGCAAGATCGTCTGGGACAATACCAATGCAGTCGCGCCTGATCTTTCCACGATGCTGGTCGGCACTACGACGTCGGTAGGCGAGGAGGTTCAGAGGCTCGCGCCGGGCGCGCTTGTCGTCAAGTGCATTCCGACCTTTGCCGAATTGCTTGACAGGGATGATCCGCGTCTCAACGGCGATCCGGTAACGAGCTATGTCGCCGGCAATGACGCAGATGCCAAGGCGGCGATTTGCCGGCTTCTCGCCGATCTACCGACAATGCCGGTCGATGTCGGCGATCTCACGGCCTCGCGCCTGATCGAGCCGATGATGCTGCTATTGGTCCAACTCGCCTATTGGCGCGGGATGGGGCCGAGAATTTCCTTCAATCTCATTCGACAGGACGGGACCGGTTCATGACTGATTATCTACCCGCGCGGCGCAAGGCGATTCCAGTAGGACGTCTGCTGATCGATGGCCAATGGCGCGATGCTGTCAGTGGCGAGACGTCGACGACTTTTGATCCGACCACGGAGGCGGCGATCACCAATATTGCGAAGGCTGGCGTCACCGACACAAGCGATGCCGTCGCGGCCGCGCGGCGGGCTTTCGAGCAAGGACCCTGGGCGCGGATGCATCATGAGGAGCGCGCGAAGGTCCTGTTCCGCATCGCCGATCTGTTGGACGAGCGCGCCGAGGATTTCGCGGTGCGCGAGGCGATGGACATGGGTATGCCCTATCGCGATTTCCGCGATATCATCATGCCGCACTGCTCGGGACTGTTCCGCTTTCATGGCGGGCTCGCCATGAGCGCAATGGACGGCGCCTATCGTACCAGCTACGAACCAAATATCAGGATCCTGACGCGGCGTGAGCCGCTCGGCGTGGTCGCTGCGATCACCCCGTTCAATTTTCCCCTCGCGCTGTCCTGTTCAAAGATCGCGCCGGCACTCGCGGCGGGTAACACGGTCGTTCACAAGCCTGCGACCGACACGCCCCTGACGGCCCTCGCCTTGGCGCAAGTCATCCTCGACGCAGGCGTGCCGCCAGGCGTCTACAATCTCGTCACCGGCCCAGGCGGCACCATCGGCGACGCGCTGGTCAACGATGCCCGCCTCGACAAGATCGCCTTCACCGGGTCGACCGCCGTTGGCCAGGGCATCATGCGCAACGGTGCCGGGACGATGAAACACCTGACCATGGAGCTCGGCGGCAAGAGTCCCAATATCGTTTTCGCCGATGCCGATATCGATGCCGCGATACAGGCAGCCTTCTGGGGCATCTTCTGGAACAAGGGCGAAGTCTGCGTGGCCGGATCGCGCCTGCTGGTCGAACGCGCCTGCTATGACGAGGTCGTCGAGCAGCTGAGCGCCATGGCGAAGTCGGCGACGCTCGGCGATCCGCTGGACCCTGCGACGATGATCGGGCCGATCGCGTCGCGCGGCGAGTATGACAAGGTCTTGAGCTATATCGAAGAGGGCAAGCGCACCGCGCGACTGACCGCGGGCGGCGGCACCCGCCAGGTCAACGGCAAGGGCCTTTTCGTCGAGCCGACTATCTTCGCCGATGCGACCAACGACCTAAGGATATCGCGCGAAGAGATTTTCGGCCCCGTCCTGCCGGTGATTCCATTCGACAGCGAGGAGGACGCGATCCGGATCGCAAACGACACGAGCTACGGGCTCGCCTCGGGCATCCAGACCAGCGATCTCGGCCGCGCCTTGCGGCTCGCCGACCGGATCAAGGCAGGCACGGTCTGGCTGAACTGCTGGCACAAGTACCATCCTAATGCGCCGTTCGGAGGCTTCAAGATGAGCGGCTATGGCCGCGAGCAGGGCCGCGAGGCGTGGGAAAGCTACACCCAATACAAGACGATTTGGGCGAATCTTGGCGAACCAGTCGAGATGGCGCGATGAGCGTGCGTGATCCCAACCCACTCGACCCGCTGCATCCAAAGCGGGTCGCGATGGTCCTTTCAAACCCGGCTGTATCAACCACCACAGGCTGGCCGGTCGGGTTTTGGTGGAGCGAGTTAACTCATCCCTGGCTCGCCTTCACGGAGCGCGGATACGAAGTCGCGATCTTCTCGCCTGAGGGCGGCAAATGCGAGGCGGATGCGTTGAGCGACCCGCGTGATCCGTCCGGCTATTCGGATACGGATCTGATCTCGCTCGGTTTCCTGTCGACGCCGAAACTGGCGGCGCTGGTGGAGACGACCCGGCCCATCGCAGAGCTGTCGTTCGACGCGTTCGACGCGATCGTCGTCGCTGGCGGCCAGGCGCCGATGTTCACCTTCCAAGGCGCGACTGAGTTGCAGCGGCTGTTCGTCGCCTTTTTTGCGGCCGGCAAGGTCGCGGCCGCCTTGTGTCATGGCGTCGCGCTGCTGCGCTACGCGCGCCTCTCAACCGGCGAGCTGCTGGCCAAAGGGCGCACTGTCACAGGTTTCGCCAATGTCGAGGAAGACTTCGCCGATAATGCCGTCTGGGAGATGGGCGCGCTGCCGCACGGTACGCATCTGATGCCATGGCGGATCGAGGATGAGATGCGTGCGCTCGGCGCGAACTATATTCAGGCCGGGCTGTGGCGCGATTTTGCCGTGCGCGACGGCAATTTGATCACCGGCCAGCAGAACTTCTCCGGAGCGGCGACCGCCCGTCTTGTCATCGAGGCGCTCGGTGGCTGAGGACCAAAGGCCGCTCCTGTGGGTGAACTTCGGGAGTCAAACTCGCGGTCAGGACAGCGATGCCAAACGACATCGGCCCAATAGATTCGGGGCCCGTCCAAGAACTCCACTTCAAACAACCACTATCAGCAGCGAGGATGAACCATGGCCGTAGTGACGACACTTGATATTGCCGGCCTGACGGCCGAAGATTATAGCCGCATCCTCGATCGGATCGGCGTGGAGAAACGGCCCGCTGGCGGCATCTACCAGCACATCGCGCATGCCACCGACGATGGCTATCGCATCATCGAGATATGGGACGACAAGGCAGGCCTGGAACTCTTCTTGCAGGACACATTGTTTCCCGCCGCACAGGAACTGCAAATTCAGCGTGAAATGACCATTATGACCCAGACACTGCACAACATCTTTGTGCCCCGGATCGGTGACCTGACTGCCCTGGCAAATGATGCCCCTGGTGGACCAGTCAAACGGGCAAAAGTGTAGGCGTCAAGGATCGAGGATGCGGCGATCGATCATCGAAGTCCTGGAGGAACTTGCGTCCGGACGCCCGGTACAACGATGGTGACCGCGGCAAGTGCAAAGAGGTTGTTCTTTCCTGCCGGCGACTATCGCCATGCACCGGCCGGAGTCGTTCAGCTGCGTGTGATTCGCAGCGGTTCATCCTATGCAGAGATCGATCTTGGCCGCGGGCTGCGGCGCGTCTTCACGCGCCCCGGTGATCTGCTGCTCAGTCTTCCCGAGCGGGCCACGCGGTTCAAGATCGAGGAGCCGCGAGAGCTGACGATGATCACCGTTGACTCCGCGCTGGCGTCAAGGCTCCTGGTATCCGCAGCCGGGACCCTTGAGGACCTGGTGATCCTGACCGATCGACCGATACGCGATTCGCTGGTGGCCGAGTTGTGCCGACGCCTCGAAGGCGACCCGCCAGCCAATGCCATCGTCCGTGAATGGACGCTGGGCCTGATTTTCGTGAACCTGCTCCGTCTCGGGCATGCACGCCAGCGGCGGCAGAAATCTCCGCTCCTGACCTCGCAGCGGTTCGACCGGGTCCTCGCTGCGATTGACGGCGATCTGGAAAAGGGGGTCTCGATCGACCATCTTGCCGGAATCTCGGGAATGCCACGACGCGCCTTCACCGCCGCCTTTCGCGAGGCGACGCAATTGCCGGTACATCAATTCATTTTACGCCGCCGCGTTGATCGCGCGGTCGAGCTTTTGGAAAATAGCGATCTGCCGCTGGCCGAGATTGCTCAACATGCGGGTTTCACTCACCAGGCCCATATGAATCGCGTCGTGACCCGATTGAAAGGGCTGTCGCCAGGCCGGCTGCGGTCTCGCAGGCGCGAGGGCTGACTTGTGATCTATTCCATCATCAGAATTCGAATAGCGGAGACGTGATTTGCTGAAACGTCTGTTGGCTAAAATGCCCGACAGTTTGCGTGCAGAGCTCGAGGCCGCAAATCTGATGCCTGCTTTCAAGCAACGGCCTCCCTATCAGCGCAATGATTACTTGCACTGGATCGCGCGCGCCCGTCACCCGGAAACACGCCGAAAGCGCATAAATCAGATGATTGAAGAGCTTACGAAGGGAGGAATCTACATGGGCATGCAATAAGAGCTGGCATCGCCACGAAGCTAGCAGGTCGGTCAACGATCATTTTCCAATCCGTCGCTTATCGAGATCTGATGCTTTCCGGATTGATCTTCACCGGTTTCCCCACGACTTTGCGTAGAGGGTGCAGAGAGCCAATAGTGACAATCGAACCTATCCTCCATTTTCGTTTGCGGCAGGTGGCCTTAATGATCGTGACATCGCAAAGCAGCAACGTGCTTGGCAGCACGTCGGGAAGGTGGCGCGTCTGGTCGCTCTCGGACGGTTACATCGAGATGCCGGCGGACCTTCTGCGGGATCCGCAGGATAATCCGCTGCCGCAAGCTGCGCAGGCAGGGGCGCTTCGCCTGTCTGTCAATTGCTTCGCCCTTGCAGGTCCAGGCGTTGACGGCGTTCTTATCGACAGCGGAGGAGGGGGCTGGGCCCCGACAGTGGGGCGTCTTGAGCAGGCCATGGCGGAAGCCAGGATTGACCCGGCTTCGATCACGGTCTTGGCGCTCACCCACGCCCATCAGGATCATGTGCACGGACTTTTGACCCCCGACGGCCGAGCGCTCTTTCCAAACTTGAAGGCGATCGTAATTCCCGAGGCGGCTGTGGAGAGCTTTTTCGCTTACGCGCACCTTGCGCAGTTCCGGCCCCTGCTGAAGCCCGTCCAGAATGGCGACCAGGTGGGTGAGCGATTGAGGGCGGTCGCCCTGCCCGGTCATGCTGCCGGCCATACCGGCTACGCGTTCGACGCGGACGAGGACCGTTTCCTATTCTTCGGGGACATCGTTCATGTGCCGGCCTTGCAGTTCGGCAATCCCGCGTTCAGTTGGGGCTATGACGACGATCAGCTGACCGCGCGCGCAACCCGCCTAAAGGTTTTCAGTGACGCGGCCGAGGCGGGGACGTGGATCGCCGGCGCGCACCTTGGCTGGCCGGGCATCGGTCGCGTGGCGCGTAAGGGCGAAGCATACGGCTATGAGCCGGCTCGAGCGATGCCGCCGCGTTCAAAGTGATACCGCATCTTTCCCGTCGCGCTGTGCCTTGGCTAAACCTCGATCCCTGGCCATGAAATGCTCTATCACGGAGGAATGCGCTTTATGGGACGGGAGACGTGTTTGCCTGGCTCCAGCGCAGGACTTCAGCATAAGTGACCAACGCCCGATGCACCGCCGCCGAAAGCTCTTGCGTCACCTTCATTTTGGCACACGAAAAGATCAATTAAATCAACGGCAGCGGCATCTCGTCCGGCCCACCAAAGTATTCTTGATCCACTGCGGCCGATCGACACCTGAGGCTTACCGGAACGGCGTCTCGCCACGAAACAGCGGCTGGTGCGCCCGCATCAAGGCGACAATCCGGTCGGCGACTTTTCGTACCGGCGGCGAGTGACGTTCCTCGTGATGGGTGACGATCCATTGGTCGGTTTCGAGTTCGGGGATAGGCTGAGCGACGCGAACCAGCCGCGGATCACTGTCACCGACGAAGCACGGAAAGATCGAAAGGCCGGCGCCGGCGGCTACCAGTTCGCGCACCGAATGGGTGTTGTTGCCGCGAACGGCGATGCGGTCGCCGTGGTGGGCTTGCAGCCAGCGCGCCGAGGCAATGTTTGCCCCTTCGCCGGTGACGCCGACGAACAATCCGGCGGCGATGCCGTTGATCAGGTGGCGTCCGGAATAAATGGCGTGGGCGACCTTGCCGCTCAGACGGCCGGCCAGCCACTGCTCGGTCGGGCGCTCGCTGCGGATGCCGATGTCGGCGGCGCGGCGGCCGATGTCGACCCGGTCGGTGGTGGTGACGAGTTCCACCCTTATGCCATCATCGACCGTCCAGATCTCGCCGATATGGGCGGAAACGAAGGCCGAGGTCCATGGCCCAGCCGAGACGCGGACAATGCGGTCGGGCAGGTTTCCCTCGCGCCAGCGGGTCAGCGACTGCATTGCTGCCTCGACGTCTTCGGCGCGCCGCAGCAGTTCTTCCCCGACCGGGGTCAGCCGGTAGCCGGTCTGCTGGCGCACGAACAGCGGTTCGCCAATCTGCTTTTCGAGCGCGGTGACGCGTCGTCCAAGGGTGGCTGCGCTGAGGCGCGTGGTTCCCGTCGCTGCGCTCAAGCCACCCAGCCGCGCAACGTCGAGAAACAACCTCAGATCGTCCCAGCCAATATCCATTTTGCAGAAATGAAAAACTCCTTGCGACCGTGGCTGTAGCGCGAAGCGGGCATCGCGCGCAAGTATGCAGGAATTGGAGGCGTTGGATAATCTTGCCTGACGGGACAGGGATAAGCGCCTCGGCTGGCCAAGAAGCGAGCGCCATCTTTTCGATCGAGCATGCGATTCGCGCAGATGCTTTGCGCTTTCGATCAACCCAGGCGCGCGGGCATTCTGCGCGCCAAAGGAGACGACCATGTTGTATGAACTTCGATACCGTTTCACCCGCTGGATTGCCTATCGCCAGACGCTTGCGAGCTTGAGGCAGGCCCCGGACAGCACACTGGTGGATGCTGGCATTTCCCGCGATGAGATCCGCGAGCGTGCCCGCCATGCCAGCCTGCGTCATTGAGGAAACGGGCATGGAGATGATGGAGCTTTGGGATGGCCGATCGGTGCCGCGCATCGGGATCGGCACCTGGGCAGCGGGGGGTGCCGCGCGCTGGCGCGACACGGCGACAATCTATGGCGAGGTCGACGATATCAGGTCGCAAGCCGCGCTGGCGATGGCCTATGACATCGGCGCGCGGGTGTTCGACACGGCTGCCGCCTATGGCGCCGGCAATGCCGAACTAATCCTCGGGCGGGCGTTGAAGGGTAAGGACGAAGCCGTCATCGTCACCAAGGTCGGCTATTTCGGCGATCCCGAAACGCGCAAGATCGCTCCCGAGGATGCCTCTGCCGCGGCGATCCGGACATCGATCGACAATTCGCGGCAGCGCCTGCAGCGCGATTTTATCGACGTCGTGCTGCTACACATCAACGAATATCCGATCGAACGCGCCGGCGAGGTGTTCGATACGCTCGGCCTGTTGCGCCAGGAGGGCAAGATAGGCGGCTTCGGCTGGAGCACCGATCACTGCGAACGGCTTGCGGCCTACGCGCCGCGCGAGGGTTTCGTCGCCGTAGAGAACGACTTCAATGTGTTTACCCCGGCGAACGAGCTGATGGCCGTTGCGGCGCGCGAGCACCTCGTCTCGTTCAGCCGGCTGCCGCTGGCAATGGGACTGCTCACCGGCAAATACACGCCGGCCATGAGGCTGCCCACCGATGACGTGCGCGGCGGGAATGCCGATTGGATGGTGTTTTTCAGGGATGGCGCCGCCAACCCGCAGTATCTGTCAAGGCTCTCGGCAATCCGCGACCTGCTCACCTCGGGCGGACGCACGCTTGCGCAGGGTGCGCTCGGCTGGATCCTCGCCAAGTCGGCAATCGCCTTGCCGGTTCCCGGCTTCACGCGGCCCGAGCAGGTCGCGGACAATCTCGGTGCGCTGGAAAGAGGGCCGCTGCCGGCAGCGGTGATGGCCGAGATCGACGCCGTGCTGAAAATTGCCGAGACCGCTTAGTGTTGCGAATCCGAAATTCGCATTTGGTGATGATGCCGACCAACTTCGATCTCTCCGATGTCCGCCGGTATCTTATCTTCCCTTGGCCAAGCTTCCGTGGCGCAATTGAACAAAGACGGAGCGGCGGACCCGACTCCATTTGAAGGTCCGCCACTCCGGGTTTTCAGATCACAAAGACTGATGCTGCCACGGGAAATGGGTAGCGAGCTGCGCTTGAGCTGCGCCGCCGACTTCATCGCTGTCGATAGAGAGCGATCCGGTTGTACTGTCAAAGATGATGTGGTGGGAACCATCATCGGCGGCCGTATCAGCAGAGGAAGCATGCAATGAAAGCCCGCCCGACTTAAGCTCGGTAAGAGCGGGTTGATCGAGGTGGAGCTTGTCCTGGAGCTTGCTGAAGTCGAAGGCGTCGTTGCCTCCGTGGCCGGACATGATCTCGGCGGCGCCATTTTTTGCCTGGGCGCCGACATTTTCATCGGGCTGGACGGTCTGCGCGAACCCGTGGCGAACCAGGCTGGTTGCCGTTGTGTCGGACGGGTCGTTGGTCGGGAGAAGCTCCGAGCCGGCCGAAAGAGAATGGTTCAACGCAGCCAATATGCGGTCAACGCTGCTGCCCTCGCTTACCTTGTCGCCGGCATTATCGTGGGTGGTGTCAGTCGAACTGCCGTCGCTGGCAAGGAGGTGCGAAAGCGCGGTCTTGCTATCACTGCCATCGCTTGTGGTGGCGCCGGAAGCGGCGGTATCAGTCGAACTGCCATTGCCAGCGAGGAGGTGCGAGAGCGCGGTCTTGCCATGACTGCTATCGCTGATGGTGGCGCCGGAAGCGGTGGTATCAGTCGAACTGCCATTGCCGGCGAGGAGGTGCGAAAGCGCGGTCTTGCCATGACTGCCATCGCTGGTGGTGGTGCCCGAAGCGGCGGTAGCAGTCGAACTGCCGTCGCTGGCGAGGAAGGGCGAAAGCGCGGTCTTGCCATGACTGCCATCGCTTGTGGTGGCGCTGGAAGCGGCGGTATCAGTCGAACGGCCATTGCCGGCGAGGAGATGCGAAAGCGCGGTCTTGCTATCACTACCATCGCTTGTGGAGGCGGCGGTGTCGGTCGAACTGCTATTGCCAGCGAGGAGGTGCGAAAGCGCGGTCTTGCTATGATTGCTATCGCCGGTAGTGGTCTCGGCAGGGGCAGTCGCAGTCGAGCTGCTATCGCCGGTGATGGCCCCGGAAGGGGCGGTGGCAGTCGAGGTGCTGTCGCTGGGGGTGGCCCCGGACGGGGCCGTGGCAGTCGAGGTGCTGTCGCTGGGGGTAGCCTCGGACGGGGCCGTGGCAGTCGGGGTGCCATCGCCGGTGGTGGCCTCGGCAGGGGCAGTCGAGGCGCTATCGCCGGTGGTGGCCTCGGACGGGGCCGTGGCAGTCGAGGCGCTATCGTTGGGGGTGGCCTCGGACGGAGCCGTGGCAGTCGAGGCGCTATCGCCGGTGGTGGCTTCGGAAGGGATGCTCGCCGTAGAACTGGGATCAGTAGCCGCGGCTTCGGAAGGAGCAGTCCCTCCAGTGTTGAGATTGTGTTCCCGGAAAACGGCCTGCAGTTCCGAAGAGCTCTCCAACGCTGTGTCGCCTCGCTGCGAACCCCAGGCGTATGCGTAGTCGAAGGCGGGTGACGGAACCAGCTTGGCCCAGTGGTCCATCATGGTTTCCATCTGGGTGGCGGTGGGCACGACATATTTGCCACCCATGTCGGTGTTATAGTCGCCACCTCCAAACGTCTGGTAGCCTGGAATGATCTGGCTCGTCGGGATGCCCGATGCCTGAGCGGCGGCGACGAATTTGTCGATCATGTTGTAGTCGACCGCGCCATCCGTGCGGACAGGATAGACATCCACGCCGTAGTAATCGATACCCGTACTGGCGGGATTGTAGGTGTTCGAAAAATCTGGATTCGCCGACGTCCCCAGGCTCATCATCGTGATATAGGTCTTGGCATCCGGCACATTGGAATGAATCCAGTCGGATTCTGCCTTCAGATTTGCGGCAGAGGCGTAGGTACCCCATTGGCCGGTGGGATCCGGCTCGTCAACCAGGAAGAATCCGAACAGCTTTGGATTACCGATGAAGGGCGTGACCTTGTCGACAAAGGAGGAGGTTACTCCGTCGGTTTCGTTCAGATAGACCATGCCTTTCATACCGTCCGGCAGCGCATTGAGTTGGTCAACGGATGAAACGTCAGCCAGATTGAATCCGGCTTGAGCAATTTCCGTGCCCGATCCACCTGACGTGTAATGCAGAGTTGTCATCCAATATTCCTTTTTCTGTTTCGACAGCGCCCTACCTACAGACTGCGTATATTAGCGCCAAATCACATACCGGCACCCCGTGAGAGAAACTTTGATCGTAAGTTGATACACACAGTGCGACCTTCTCCCCGATAAGCCCTTCGATGCGGTGCCAGGTCGCAAGAGAGTCTTGCGCCATGTGCCGGACCTGGCGTGCGCTATTTGGAGTGCGCTTCGCTGCTCTTGAAGCCTCGTCATGCGGGGTGCTGGGGAATCGGCTGAGCCGTCAATGAAACCGGAAGCGGGACACATCCAGTGTGCCGTACAGCGTCCCAAGCCCGGATACCCCGGTGTTTCGCGATTAACGCGAATCTTTCTGGGACACCCGCCGAGCGCCTCTGATCACGATGTTCGTGCGGACGAGGTTGGCCGGATTGGCTGCGAGGCTGGTGCAAGGCGATATATCCCAGACACCAGAGCGCGAACGAGCGGCTTGCGTACCGGCGTCTCGATGAAGCGCCAGACGAGAAAAGAGGCAAGAAGAGTCCCGGCAAAGACAACGAAGAATGCGGCGTTCTTTCCGACATGCGGCGCCAGCGCGTTAAGCGAGATGTAGCCAATATACTGATGCAAAAGATACAGCGGATAAGTCAATCCTCCGATCATCATGACAACCTTGGATGGAGCAATCACCGAGCGGAGCAGTATCGCGCCAGAGAAGACTCCGTAGATCACTATATTGGCGGCGAGGAGAGCAGGATACGAAATGGCAGCGCCAAAGTGCTCATGCATCCAGTTGTGAGAGAAGATTATGGTCTGGCAAGACACCAGGAATGCGACGGCAAGAAGCAGGAACGCAGCCGGCGAACGGCCCCTTGCAACGATGTCTTCCGCGAGGATGCCGGCGGCAAACAAAGGCGCATAGTTTGTAATAAAGAGAATGCGTATCACCGTGTTCTCAAAGAAGAACTCGTTGCTTGCCGAAATTGCGAGCCAGATGGCAGCGATAGGTATTTTCCAGCGCTGAAAGGCACCCGCAAAAATCAGCACTGCAACCCAGCCGTAGAACAGGATCTCGAGCATGATCGACCAGTAGGCCCCATCCATGGATGGTCTGCCGAAGAGGCGAGCGAACATAGAGAGATTGGCTACATAGGTCGCAATATCGGTCGGAAAACGCTGGTCTTTGGCGACGACGAGAACAACAAAAGTTGCGGTCATGCAGACGAGGAATCCGGGATAAAGCCGGGCGAAGCGGGCGACCGCGAATTCCTGCCAGGTTCGACCTTCGGCCGACCACGCGATGACGAAACCGCTGATCAGGAAAAACAGATTGACGCCGAGATAGCCATAGATGGCGTAAGGTGCTGCGGCAGGATATTCCACATCGAGACTTCCGGCGATCGCGCCGCCAAAAAGATAATGATAGAGCACGACCGCGAGGGCTGCGGCCAAGCGCAGCAGGTCGAGTGATGCCATGCGCGCCGGAATGGCTTTGCCTGCCGGTTCCACAGCCACCTCCCGTCGCCGTTTCAGCTTTTGACACCCATCAGCGGCTTGATCCGCAATGCCAGTGCTAACGCGAAGGCTGCAAACCGGCGGCAGGCCACGCCTTTACCTTCTCAAGTACGAACAGCTGCTCGCAGGACAGGAACCGGAGGACGCTGAAAGAGCGTACCAGCTCGAGCCCCGCCTCTGCGAAATCCTGTCGTGCAACGTTAAGATTGACGGGATGAGGCGCCGACAGCCTTCCGGTGATTATCTTCCGCAGCCTTAGTCGCATTCTCTGGAGGCGGGTGCCAACGCCGTAGGATACGATCAGACGGCGGCTGGCAACGCGCGCGAGCTCCATGATAATGTCGCGCCTGAGATGTGGCGGGATAAGATGGATGAGGCGAAGACAGACCACCGTGTCAAAGCTTTCGTCAGCGAACGGCAGTTGCGTCACGTCACATCGGATGAATCCCCGAAATCCGGACTGACCTTCATATGCTGACTTAGCCAGGGCCATCATTTCCATTGAAATGTCTGCAGCCAGCACCTGACAATCATGCCGGCCCAGCACGCCAGCCAGCTTCCCGGTTCCGCATGGGATATCGAGCACCTGAGATGGAGGCGGGCTGCACCTCGCCAGCGCCTTGGCGATGCAGCGCTGCTCCCGTCGCGCAATGACGTAGGATGCAATTGTAGACAGCCTCAAGCGGCCTGCATATCCGTCCAGGTACCAGCTCGCAAAGCTGGGATCCTGATATCTCTGCTTTGTTGGGAGATCATAGGCCGCGGCCGCGACTTCGGCGTCGTAACTAGTAGGCATAGCGGCTGTAGCCCCTGCTGACGGATATGACTTGAGGTCCTCGCTCATCTGCCCGCTTTCATACGATTTCTCCTGAGATGGAATCGAAGATTTTTTTGTCCAACATATTCATTGGATGCCCCACCAAGCTGTTCTATTGGCGATAGAGGCGGCAAAAGATCAGTTCTGGATGGGTCCATCGCAGAGGTAAGGTTTCCAGAAGGCTGGGTGTCTCGCATCCCCCGAACGGATGAGACATGCCGAGCTTATGACTACTGAGCCCCCGTGGAGGTGCGCTGGGGCATAGGGCTACTGCACAGCCCTGTCGGGACGGAACGGCAAACGGATGGAAGGGCAATCGGGAAGGATAGTGACCGAAACGCACTCCTTCCATTCACGATTATGGCCTTCGTCGATATCCTAACGTGACCACACCGTCATTCATACGGATGGCGCGAATTCCTGGCTCGTCGGCTAGACATCCCGGGAAGAGATGGGCGTTCGCTTCAGCAAATGGACATAACATCACTGCCGGAAGGCTTCCCTCAGTCTGGATTGAAAGATGATCTTGGAGCTATTTGGGCCGTCCGGTGCTGGTAAGACGACGTTGGCGTGCGAGCTGGTGCACGTTCTGCGAGCTCAGGGCTACTCTGTTGTTTTGCAGACCGGCGACCGTCGACACCCGGTTAGAAGAGCCGCCTTCAAACTAGTCTCCGGCTTGCATTCAAAGTGGATTGGACAGCGTTCTCTCGGTGCAGAAGTGCTTAAGATCCTTCCACCCAAGAATGAGCTGTGGGCGGCTCGTCTGAACTGGCATCTTGAAGCTCTTCTACAAGCCTGGCGCGCGGCAATAGCGTCCAAGGACACGATCTCAATTTTTGACCAGGGTATGGTGCAATTCGTGTGCTCGCTGGTTTTGTTCAGCGGCATAACGGATCGTGAAAGGGTGTCGTGCGCCCTCGAGCTTTTACCCAAACCGGACCTGCTTGTCCGATTGCAGGCGCCACGAGAGATTCTAGAGGCGCGGTTGAGGGAACGCCGGCGTAATCTCGGCATCATTCAGAAGTTCCTCGAAGTTGATCTGCAGAGCAGTCTTGATCATATCGACCACGTTAATCTTATCGAGGAACAACTTGGATCGTTCCCGGTACCGACAACTTGCGTTGAAAGCTTAGATTCAGACGGGCTCGCTGCCGCCACCGAAATAATAGCGCGTGGAGTAATTGACAAGTTTGGCGCGGCGCGGGCGAAATTTAAAAGGGTTGAAGCTTAGAGAGATACGGTTTTGAAGCGTCGAGAAGAAGGTATCCAATAAAAACGGAAATCGAACTATTGAGACGGAACCGCGTGAGTTGACACGACATGCGCTTTTTTCGCTACCAAATTGTCTTGGCGTTGACGCTAGCTGCCAGCGCGACATCCATAGATCTGCGCGGAGCGGTGAGTGAAGAGGATGTGGCATCGACAAAGTTCGTCGCGCCGGTGGCCATGGACCTGCCTGATTACCTGCACCCGGCGAAGGATGCGGCATTTGGCACAACTTTCACGCGAATAACCAAACCCGGAATCCTCGGCGCCGGCGTCGCATGCGGGAGCAAATATTGCAGCCACCGCTATTCGAGCGCTCAGGCCTGGAATTCGGATCAGAGCCTTCTTGTCATCAGCAACGGCTGCGGCGGCTTATGCTTCCTGGATGGGCGCACCTACGCTCCGCTTTTTCGCCGTGTTCGATCGATCGAATGCGAATGGCACCCTCGCGATCCCGACCTGATGATCTGCGTCGGTGGTCGGAAAATCTCGACGTGGGCGCCACGCACCAATCATGAGGAGGTCCTGTTTGTTTCGACTGACAGTAGCGATCTCCAGTTCGGCCCTTATAAAGGGAATCCGAGCCGTGACGGCAGCCGTATAGCCGTGCGCGCGGTTCGCGGGGACGGCAAAGCGGTCGTCTTTGCCTACGATCTCAAACAGCGGCGGAAGTTTCCGGAAATCGATCTCGCACAGCTTGTCGGGACCAACAGCGCCTGCTCAATCTCGCCGCTAGGCGTCAACATCTTATGCATTCAATACCTAAAAGACGAAACTGAACAGACGTTCATCTTTTCGGTTGACGGCGTTCTGCGCCAAAAATGGACCGAGCATCATCGGCCTGGCCATGGGGACATGACAGTCGATGCCGACGGCAGCGAAATCTATGTGGGGATCAGTAAATCCGATCCGGACATATTCCAGGTGATCAAGCGAAGGCTGTCAGATGGGAAAGTCACCTCGCTGATGAGATATGGCGAAGCACAGCATGCATCGCTCAGGTCACTGGACAGGCCGGGTTGGGTGTTCCTTAGCTATTCCGGCGACCCGGACGAAGTATCGAAATATCCGAATTGGGCGCCGTATGCGCGGGAAGTCATCGCGCTGCGCATCGACGGCAGCGGAGAGGTTCGACGTATTGTGCAGACGAAGAACGCTCCATTCGACTACTGGAGTGAGACCCACGCCTCGCCGTCCCCAGACGGTTCACAGGTGGTCTGGTCAAGCAATTGGGGAGTACCCGGCGGTCCGGTTTACGATTTCGTCGCCCGTATTGACTGGCCGGAACGGTCAAACACTGGCTCGAGAGCATTAACCGCGAGCGGTCTTCAATAACGCAACCTTCCGGTCACCTATCACGGTTGTCTCCGATCGTGCTTACCCATTGTGCGTTCAACACCTCACCTCCAACTTCGCCGCCACGCAGCTCCGTCCAATGTCAATTCATTCAAACAGACGACGACAGGTGGCCAAGCCTGCACCTACCGTGAAAGTGCAGTTTGCAAGGCTTATGACACTTGCCGGAACTCTACGATTTACAGAAATGACTCGAACGTCGGGTGATGGCTTTTGTGCGAAAGACGCTCGCGTCGGAGCCGAGAAAGGAATAGCAGATGGATGCGGATAGGCGAGCCGAAGAGAATGCCTCTTTCAATCCTGAGTTGTTGAAACGGTTAGTATGCCCAGTGACCAAAGGCTCACTTGCCTGGGATGGGGATCGCGACGAACTCGTATCGAAGAGCGCAGGACTTGCCTACCCGGTACGCGACGGCATTCCGATCCTGCTAGCATCGGAGGCACGGGCGATCATCTCCCGCGTGGTCAAACTTCGCGCATCCAGAGGATGAGCTAGCCGCGCAAATTAGGCGGCATTCCGACGGCAACCAGCACCAAGACAGGAAAGTGCCGCGGAGCGCGAGCCGTTTGTCAACGGACCACTCCGTGCTCGGGCATCTGGGCAGTGCCGACCTTTTTGATGCAACGCGCGGCTACCTGAACCGGCTGGGCACGGCGATCCGTTTCCGGGACACGGTGTGTGTCATTCAAACAGACGAGGACAGTGGCAAGGCCTGTCCCTACCGTGATCTTGGGCGTGATGGGTAACGAAACCAACACTATGAAAGCAAATTCAACGGCCGGCCACTTCGCGCGATCGGGCTACGGCGAACGGTCAGGAGACGCAGGATGAATCCGCACCTCGTGTGTGTTGGAGGCGAGGATCACGCCCTGCGAATCCCCTTCCTGATGTCGCTGCGAGAGAAGGGATTCCAGGTTACTGCGGTTTCGAGCGGCGGTGAAGCCGCATTCCTGCGGCATGGCATTCCGCATCGCAGCTACGGTTTCGACCGCTTTTCCAGCAGCAGCGGGGAATGGGCCGCCATCAAAACCATTCGAAAGCTGATGGCGGAACTCCGGCCGGATATTATCCAAAGCTTCGACACCAAGCCCAACCTGGTGACGCCACTTGCGGTGCGCGGGAGCGTTCCAGTCGTGCGCACAATCAACGGTCTGGGCTGGACGTTCTCGTCCCTGGAACCGCGCGCCCTGGCCCTGCGCCCAATCTTTTGCGGACTGCAATGGCTTTCGTCCTTATGGACGGCCGCTACGGTGTTCCAAAATCGGGACGATCAGTCATTCTTTGAACGCTACCGACTGATCATACGTGGCAGCGGACGAGTGATCCGCAGTTCTGGAATCGACGTCGATGCGTTCGCCATGGCAAGGCATCTTGGCCCGTCGGCGATGAAAATGCGCGAGGAGCTTGGGCTCCAATCCGCCGAGATCGTAATTTTTGTCGGCCGGCTAACTCGCCAGAAAGGCATCCCGACACTCCTCAAGGCAGTCCCTCGCATTTTGGCTGAAAGGCCCGATGCCCGTTTCGTGCTTGTCGGGCCATTGGAATCCGAGGGCCCATTTGCGGTGGACAAGGCGGAGATTGATCGACATGCGCCCCATGTCATCGCCTTGGGCCCACGACGCGACGTTCCTGCCCTGCTTGGCATGGCCGATCTGTTCGCCTTTCCGACACAATACCGCGAAGGGATTCCGCGCGTCCTGCTGGAGGCAGGGCTGGCAGGATTGCCTATCGTCGCCTCAAGGATGCCTGGCTGCAATGAGGTGGTCGAAGACGGATGGAACGGCCATCTCGTCCCATCGCACGATCCGAACAGCCTTGCGTGTCGAATTATAGACGTCTTGTCCGACCGCCGGAAAGGAAGGACCATGGGCGCTCGCTCTGTCGAGCTGGTCCGGACGCAGTTCTCGCTGCCCTGGGTGGTCGAGCAATATTGCGATCTCTACGACAATGTCCTTAGCGCCAAATCCCATGGCGGCTTCGCTCGACCGGCGTCGCCGGCGTTGCTTGAAGAGGCTGCTGTAAACCGCGCATTGGGTGGAGCGCGCCGATGATCCGCGACGCGTTGCTGGCCTGCGGCGTTGCGATGTCCTATGCGGCGCAGCTCACCATTCCGGGAGTGCCGCTCGGCTATGGCGAGCTGTTTCTCGCGCTTTGGATCATGCTGTCGATCGGCCGGGTGCTCGCCGGCGGTCACTTGGTAGTCAGGCCCGCCCTGATCCGTGTCGCGGGCTTCTGGCTGATCATGACGCTTGCTCTGGGGATTGGCACCATCGTCGGCTATCTGACCACGGTGCTGTACCTGTCGGTGGTGATGCACGATACGATAGCCTACCTGCTGCTGATCTGCGTCACCTGCCTGGCCGCCGCGGAGCCCGAGGCTGATCGTCATCTGCGCAGTACTGCCTGGTGGGTGGTCGCGATCGCGAATGCAGGCTTTATTGTTCAACTGGCACTTGGATGGGGTTGGATCCACCAATCCGGCGTCGATCCGTGGTACTGGGATCGCTTCCGCGGCTGGTCCGAGAACCCGAACCAGCTCGCGCTGTATTGTGCACTCTTTGGCCCATTCGCCTTGCATCTTGCGACGACCACTAGCAATCCGTGGGCGAGATTGGCCGGGCTCAGCAGCCTTATCCTGACCATCTATATCGGAAGGCTGACGAAGAGTGATACCTATCTGTACACGACGGTCCTGGCCTGCCTGATATTTCTTGGGCTGCGGGTTCGGACATGGCTCGCGACCGGTGACGGCAAGGCCAGCTTTTCCCGGCAAGTTACCCTCCTGTTGATGATTGGCTTCCTTCCGTTGGCCTTATCGATGACGCCCTACATTCTCACGGAAGCGGGCAGCGTCGAACAGTTCGCCTTAAGTCTCACCAAGGACAAGGGCGGCGACGCGACCGCCGAAACCGCCGCACTTCGCCTCCATCTCTGGGGAGATGCATTGGGCAAGGGCCTGACGTCAGGATCCTTGGGCCTTGGTCCTGGGCCGCATCTGGAGCGCCCGCCCATTTCCTACAGCCAGTTTCTGCCCCGGCCTTTCGAGGCTCACAACACGATTCTCGATCTATACACTCAAGGTGGTTTGATTGCGGTCCTAGCCCTGGCCTGGATTGTCGGCGCGGCGGCTTTATGCGCATGGCGTGCAAAGCTCGATGCCCTGTTCGTGCTCGTCGTGTCGATCGTTATCTTCGGGATGCCACATCTGATCATCCGCCATCCAATCGTGTGGTTTGCGCTGACCATTTGCCTTGTTGCCGGAACGCCGCGAACGGTTTCGGCAACCTCGAGCGACCGGAGGTGATGGCATGTGTGGGATTGCCGGAATTCTCCTTGCACCCGATGCAGCCAGTGCCAGGCCGCTCACGGCCATAGGGCAGATGACGACGGGCCTTCGTCATCGCGGGCCTGATGGTGAAGGCTTCTGGGTCAACCGTGAAGCCGGCATCGCCTTCGGCCACAGGCGTTTGGCTATCGTCGATCTATCGGAGGCGGGACGCCAACCAATGCATTCGGCAAGTGGCCGATATGCCATTACGTTCAACGGCGAGATCTACAATTTCCGCGATCTGCGCCGCGAACTTGAAGGCGCTGGCCATCAGTTCCGTGGCGCCAGCGATACCGAAGTCATGCTGCGCGCAATCGAGAGTTGGGGTCTCGACACCGCACTGACGCGCCTCGCTGGCATGTTCGCATTTGGATTGTGGGATCTGAAGACCAGGACCCTCCATCTCGCCCGCGACCGAATGGGCAAAAAGCCGCTCTATGTTGCTGCAACACGCGATGCGCTTGTTTTTGCCTCCGAGTTGAAGGCGATCAATCGTTTTCCAGGGTTCTGTCAGGAGCTTGATCTCGACGCTGCCGCGACGATGCTTTCGAAGGGATGGGTGCCGGGTAACAGTTGCATCTGGCAAGGCGTATTCAAGTTACCTCCTGGCTCGGTTCTGTCTGTGACGGCGGCAGATTTTGCCGAGGCGCGCAGTGCCGCATCCCTTTCGCAACGCGTCCGACACTGGTGGTCGCTGCCTGAAGTCGCCGCGAACGGTCGACTGAATCCAATCGCCGGCACCGACGAAGAACTGACCGATGAACTCGACGACCTGCTGCGACTTGCCGTTCGGGAACGCATGATAGCCGATGTGCCGCTGGGTGCCTTTCTGTCTGGTGGCATCGACAGCTCCGCCGTTGTAGCGCTGATGCAGGCTCAGTCGCCGAAGCCGGTGCGCACATTCACGATTGCTTTCGGAGAAGGCGGGTTTGATGAGGCTCCCCACGCCGCGGAGGTTGCGCGGCATCTGGGCACCAATCACACTGAACTACACCTTTCGGCCGCCGCTGCGCGCGAGGTCATTCCGGAATTGCCGCAGATCTGGGACGAGCCGTTCGCCGACGAATCGCAGATACCAACTTTGCTCGTGGCGCGGCTAGCCCGCCAGCACGTTACCGTGGCCCTGTCAGGCGACGGTGGCGATGAATGCTTCGCCGGTTACGCCCGCCACTTCATGGCGGCGCGGTTGAAACGACAGCATGCGCTGCCGTCGCCGCTGCGTCACACGCTTGCTGCAGGGGTCGAATTGCTGGCCCGTGCGGCGCGCTACGATCTCGTCAGCAAGCTGCCGCTTTCGGCGAGTGCACGGCTCGCGCTGCGGAGCGATCGGCTGCACCGCCTCGCTCGGCTGCTCGCCGCAGCAGATGAGGACGAATTGTATCAACGGCTGACCGGAGTAGCGACCGAGAGCCTCACACTCCACAAGCCGCCCACATCAATTCAAGAGTCACCCCGGCTTGATGGCCTGCTGTCCCGTCTCTTGTACGACGACATGGCCGGCTACCTGCCCGACGATATACTGGTGAAGTTGGACCGTGCCAGCATGGCCAACAGCCTCGAGGGCCGGTGCCCGCTTCTCGACCATCGGGTTGTCGAATTCGCTTGGCGGCTGCCCGCACATGCGAAGGTTCGCAATGGCAAAGGCAAGTGGATCCTTCGTCAGTTGCTGAGCCGCTATCTTCCGCAACGGCTGATCGACCGGCCGAAGCAAGGTTTCGATGTTCCCATAGCGGTCTGGCTGAGAGGCCCGTTGCGCGACTGGGCCAGCGATCTGGTCGCCGATATGCGCCTCTCCGGAGATGGGATCTTCGACTTTGCGAAGGTCGGGATGTGCTGGCGCGACCACCTTGACGGAAGACAGGACCATTCTCGCGATTTGTGGCCCGCGTTGATGTTCCAGGCCTGGCGCAACGAGGCCGGGCGGCCCCCAGGGCCGGCAACGGGCATGTCTACAGTGCTCGAACTGACAGGAGTATAAGATGGAAGGTTCCATAGTCAGCCGCATTCATCTTCCGCGCGCCACTGAAATGCACGTGCCGACGCGCGAGATCAACCCGCGCGTGAGGCCATCCCTGCGCGAACAGATCGACGCGCAGACTCCCTTCCATCAGCTCCTTATTACCGTCGCGAGGAGAAAATGGTTCCTGCTTGCAATGGTGATTTTGGGCGGTGTGTTGGCTGGGCTTGCGGGTTTTGCGCGTCCCGTCCTGTTCGAGTCGACCGCACAGGTGATTGTCGATGCTCCTGGCAGGAATGCGGCTCCCGGAGGCGCAGATTCTGCGCAAGAGATGCTGGATGCGAGCATTGATGACCACCTAACCATGCTCTCTTCGCAGGGGCATCTGCGTCGCGTGGTGGCAGCCCTGCGCAAGACGGAGGTTGGTAACATTGCTGAGCAAGGGGATGTCGCAACCGGAAATTCACGCCCCGCTCCGGCCGGCGGCGACTTGCAGAACATACGCACCTTCGCAGCCGGTCTGCTGGACAGCATTTGGCCGCAGGGCAAGCCGGCGGCCGCCGATGAAGACGAACTCAAGGCATTACGGAAGGGCATGAGGGTTGGACAGGAACTGCGATCAAGAGTGATCACGGTCGGCTTTACCGACAACGATCCGGCGCGAGCCGCCCTTGTGGCCAATACGTTCGTCCAAGTATACATCGACGATCTCGCACAGAAGCGCAGGGCGTCAGACAGACTGGAACTCGCCTCGATCGTCGCTAGCCTACCGGTCGTACAAAGCGACTTGGCGAAAGCAACCGACCGCCTGGAAAAGTATCGGCTGAGCCATGGCGCGGTCGATCAAGGTGCGGCGGACAACGCTGCCAAGGAGACAGCCGAGCTCAGCCAGCAGATATCTTTGTCGAAGGCGGATCTCTCCGCAACGGAATCTCGCCTTCAACACATCGAGGCTTTGCGAAAGGAAGGAGCATCGGTCGCGGCGCTCGCCGAAGCGATCGGGTCACCGGTACTGGCCGACATGGCGGCTCGCCAAGCCAACGACAATGCGGATGCGGACCTGAGTACTGCAATCAACCGCGAGATCGAACAAGGCACTGCTCGCATTGCTGCGGAGGCGAACATCTACCGTGCCCAGATTGCGGCTCTGGAGGGGCGCAAGAATGTGCTTGATGCGGTGGTGGCCGACACAGCCGGCCGGCTTTCCGGCTTGCGTGCGCTCGAGCCGCAGGTCAGCATCTTGACGCAGCGATACAACCAGCTACTCACGCAACAACAGGATCTGGTGCAGCGTATCGCAACTCCCTTGCCCGGAGTCTCGATCCTTTCAGCGGCGTGGCCGCCGACGAATCCAAAAACCCTGCCGCCCATCTTCCTTATTCCGCCCGGCATGATCGTGTTTGGTCTCATTGGCGGGATCTTCGTGATGGTCCGCAGCCGCCTCAATCAGACCTTGTGCGGCGAGGCCGAAGCTGAAGCCGCGCTCAGGGTCCCATGCCTGGGGCTGATACCGGAAGCGCCCACAATACACGCGAAACGACTTCAGCAGCTGGTTCTTGGCCAACGAAAGTCCAGCTACAGCCGAGCCATCACTTCCCTCCTCGTCACCGTGACACTCAACAAGGCGAGGGGCCGCGCTTCGCACGTCATCCTCGTAACGTCCAGTATCCGGCATGATGGCAAGACCGAGCTTGCATGGAGCCTGGCGTTGGCAGCTACCCGACTTGGGGGACGAGTGCTTTTTCTCGATCTTGACAGCACGGGCGCCCGCCTCACGAACGAGTTCCTGAACGAATTCGGCGCGCTCCGGCCGCATAAATCCTTTGGAGACTATATGAACGACCGTTGTCCCCTGCACGACGCGGTCACGGGAATGCCTGAAATTGGAATCGACTTCATGGCGCTGGCACCATCAGAGGATCTGCTGCCGCAGCTGTCCATGATCGACGGATCCCTGGTCACAGATGAGCTGCGCTCAATCTACAGCGTCGTCATTATAAATGGACCGCTGGGACTTGGAGGACCTGAGGCCAGGCTACTGACGGGCTGGGCTGACGCGGTTCTGTTCGCCGTTCGCTGGGGCAGGACGCGTCGCAGCATCGCGCGCGGTGTTCTGCAGCTGCTGACGGAGGACGAGACGGCTCAGGTCCCCGTAGGCAGCGTTCTCACGCACGTCAATCTACAGAAACACGCTGGCTATCGGTTTGGGGACAGCGCAGATCTCTTGCTCGAGAGAACATCATGAGTGTCACATGCGGGCTTCCGCGTAACGACCGTCGCGGCAGTCAGTCTGTCGAGCGGAAGATAATATCGAAGAGTTCGCAGACCGGAGCTGGGCCCGCCGGCGCAAGAGACATCGACGATTGCAGCGATCCGAAGCTCGCCCGCTTCCCTGCGGCCTCCGTTGCTCCAACAAATATGGTTTTGCCGCACAAGGAGGACACGGGCCGGGGTCTCGGCTATGCCAGCATCTTCGCTCTTTTGGTCTATATCGGGGGTGCGGGCTTGACCAGCTTGGCGCAGTTATTGATTGCGCGCATCGTTGGCTCCACCAGCTATGGCATCTACTCCTACGTTCTGGCCTGGACCTCGGTGCTTGCCTATCTTGCAACGCTTGGGTTCCATGTATCCTTGCTGCGTTTCGTCTCCGCCTACAGTGCCAAAGGGCGGCTTGACCTGGTACACGGGGTAATCAGGTTTGCTCTGCAAAGGTCGCTGGCGGCAGCGACACTATTCGGCATCATTGGCGCCGCCTTGGTCTTTTTCTTTTCGGATTCTTCTCACAAGGAGCTTCAAACCAGCCAGCTGCTAGGCATGGCAGCAGTGCCTTTGGTCACCGCCTATGCGTTGGGCGCAACACTTGTTCGTGCTTTCGGCGGCGGTGTCTCGGCCCTCCTGCCGGAACGCATCGTGCGCGACGGCCTATTGTTGACGTTGCTGGGAATGGCGGTCTTATCCGGATCATGGACCCCCAACGCACCCCTGGTGATGCAGGCGGTGCTGGCAAGTTCAGCCATCACGGTCGGCCTGGTGTTCATCATGGCGGCAAAATTTCAGCCGCCCGGCTTGCGGCAGGTTCAGCCAGGCAACGAGTCGCGGGAATGGTGGTCCGCGGTTCCGCCAATGATGCTCATGGCCGGGCTCGATGTTTTCATCAGCCGGGCCGGGGTCATGGTGCTGGGCTGGACGCATCACATTCGCGAAGCGGGCATTTTCGCCTTGGGATTGAACGTCGCATTGCTTGTGAGCCTTTCCCTGGTCGCTGTCTCGACGATGTTTGCGCCGACAGCGGCCGCCCTTCATGCCCGAGGCGATCGGATGGCTCTGCAGCAGCTGTTTTCACGGGCCGCCCTACTTTCCTCTGGCGGCGCCATAGCGATGGCCATCCCGATGCTTGCGATTATTGAACCTCTGTTGAGCTGGTTCGGCGGAGATTTCAGTACAGCGGCACCCGTCGCGCGGATACTCATTCTCGGATATGTCTTTGTCGCGCTATGCGGACCCCAGATGCTCCTCTTGATGATGACTGGAAACGAATGGGCGGCAGCCGCAACCATGATCGCCGGCGCCGCGGCCAGCATCATGGGCTGTGCCGCAGGAATTGCGCTCTACGGCGCGCCGGGCGCCGCAGTGGGCCTCGCGCTTGCGTTGGCGATTTGGAATGTGGCGATGTCGATTTATATCAGCAAACGGCTGAAAATTATCCCTGGGCTGATCTTTGCGCTGGCGTCGCTCAGAACGCGCGCAGTCGAAGGCCAGCCGCCTCATTGGTTCCTGCGCTGATCTGATGTTATCGCGCCCGATACTCGACGGCATCAGCGTTCAGGAATTTCGAGTCCAAGATTGTGTCGGATAGAGGCTGGCGGGGGCGGCTTTGGGGCCGACACTCGCTTTATTCTCTGTCCGAAAAAAATGCGAAATCTCGAATTTGCCGAGTGGCAGATCGTTGCCCGACAAGGCACGGCCTACACCGTGGCCTCATCATTCACCGACGTTTGTTGCCGTATACTGACCGCGGCATCCGTTCCATGAAAGCCCCGGTACCATTCGACAAAGCGTTGCACTCCGTCCTCAAGCGGTGTCGCCGGGGCGAAGCCGACGGCCTTGCGGAGATCGCTGACGTCGGCGCGCGTCTCCAGAACGTCGCCAGGCGGCAACGGCACATCCACGCGAAGCGCCCGGCTGCCAAGGGCGGTCTCGATGATCGAAATCAGCCGGTTGATCTCCTCGGGCCGGTCGTTGCCGATATTGTAGACGCGACACGGCGCGGAACTTGTAGCAGGGTCGGCGGTGCAAGGGTCCCAATTCGGATCGGGCCGCGGCGGTGCAGCGAGTGCCCGAACCACGCCCTCAGCGATATCGTCGACATAGGTGAAGTCTCGCCAGACGCGGCCGGCATTGGCTACTTCGATTGGCTTGCCCTCGATGATCGCGCGCGTGAACAAATAGACCGCCATGTCGGGCCTGCCCCAGGGGCCATAAACGGTAAAGAAGCGCAGCCCCGTCACGGGCAGGTCGAACAAATGGCTATATGAATGCGCCATGAATTCATTCGAACGCTTGGTGGCGGCGTAGAAGCTGACGGGATGATCGGCGCCGTGGTGCTCGGAAAACGGTATGGTTCGATTTAAGCCGTAGACGGAGCTCGAGGAGGCGTAGACGAGATGACTGACGCCGTAATGCCGGCAGCCCTCAAGGACGTTTAGAAACCCCACTATGTTCGATTGCACGTAGGCGTGCGGGTCAACAAGTGAATGACGCACGCCGGCCTGAGCCGCGAGATGGACAAAGTGTGAGGGGCGAACGTTTGAAAACAGCAACTGAACGCGGGCGGCGTCCGCCAGATCCATTCGTATCGGCGTGAACTCCGCCTCGCTACAGAGGTGTGCAAACCGCGCTTCCTTGAGCCGCAGATCGTAATAGGGTGTGAAATTGTCGACGCCCACGACTTTGACACCCAGACGCAAAAGCCGCGAGGCCACGTGAAAACCAATGAAACCTGCTGCGCCGGTGACGACGATCGGTCCTGTCCGTGCAAGTCTCTTCACCGCTTGATCCGAACGCGATCGGGCGATTTCCACTTTCTCCGCTGCGGCAAGGACAGACTCGCTGCATAGATCGTTGTCCAACTTGTTGCCTTTCGAATTCCGTTCGACAGTACCGAATTGCCGGTCCGAGATTCCAGATTCCGATATTTACGTCAGCGCATCGAACCTGGTGGAGTTCAGGTAATGTCGGTGCCACGAACCGCGCAACGCGATGCGCGACCTGCCAAATCATGACACTCCAAATTGCGTCGTCTGGATCCCGGACGGACGCCGGCGTCCGGCGATTGCATTTAAGTGGCGGGCCCTTATGGCAGGACCGAAATACGCCCAAGAAGGGCCACCAGTTCCGCCTGGCGTTTCGTTTCGGTCTTGGCGAACAGCGAGGCAAGCTGGGAACGGATCGTGGTGCGGCTGAGACGCCAGCTGCGAGCGATCTCCAAAGGTGCGTCGCCCTGAGCCAAACGCAAGGCGAGGTGCGTTTCTGCGCTCGTCAAGCCAAACATTCTTTGCAACGTGCGAGGATTTGGCCCCGACCTGTTGTCCCGGTCCAGCAACGCCACGATGCTCGTTCCGTCGGGAGCAATAACTCCGTTCTCGTTCAGTATCACCGGCCGGTCGCCCCTGCTGCGGATTACCACCCAGGATAACGAGCCCGGCAGGAATTGGCCCGGAACATTCGCGATCAGCCGCCTTAGGGCGGCCGTAAGCCCGCTCGCCGTGTCAGCCGCTTCGCCCTGGCGCTCAAGCGTGGTTTGGGCGGCTGCGTTCCACTCGACTACTTTTCTTTCGCGATTCAGCACGAGATAGCCACAGCCAATGCGATCAAGCACGCCGGTTATGGATTCCAGACTGCGGCCTTTTGGTTCCCCGAGCCTTGCGTCCAATGGATCCGATGCGCGATCGGGAAGGTGACCAGAAGGGGGTCGCGTATTCCGCGCGTCAAAATCGTACTTGGTCCTCGTAGCAATGTACCTACCGCCCGAAGAAGCATCAACATGTCTATCGATCAGATTCATTTTCTACCCCTAACCCAAAGTTTCACACAGGCCCGAAAATAAGTATTCGGGATTCGGATAATCTTTTATGTTTAGATGGATTCTAGTCTTCTATGCGCTGACGGATAACGTGTTCATCACCACCTTGAAAACTCAATATGATCTGACAGTTCTAAGGCAGCTCATAGCCCCTGCTGCATCCGATAAAATGCGCGCTATGATAGCGGTATGGCAATCCGGCAGTGGTACTAAGCTGTACGTTTTTTGCTCTAGTCTCGACGGGCTAGTCAGAAGGTTGTAGTCTGTGTCCATGAGCTCGCAGTCGCGCAGGTCGAATTCGAACCCGTCGGGCAGATTGCTAACTCATATTGCCTCTGCATCCGTATTAGCTGCCACACTGATATTTGAAATAAAATCGTCAGCCTATATTGGGCAAGGCGCCAGTTTTCTGGAATTTGTTCCGGCTATTATTATTATCGCTTATCTCGAAGATCGTGTGCCTGCGCTCGCTGCGACGATTCTGATGGTGGCGGTCGGCCTTTGGGCGCGAGGATACGATCAGATTTCAAATGGCGATTGGGCACGCGCAATCCTGCTTCTGGTTTCGGGTGGGGTGATTGCCATGACGTTCCATCGCCTGCGGCAGGACTTGCGTGAGCTGCTGGAAGTCGCGGAGGCCAGGCTCGCTGCCGTCGAGGCGACCGAAAGCCGCTATCGTTGGGCCTTCGAACGTGCTGCCATGGGATTCGCGAACACCAACGAGAAAGGTGAGTTGCTGCAATCCAACAGACGCCTTTGTGAGATGACCGGGTACAAGGAGGAGGAGCTTGCCCAATTGCAGATCGATACGCTCGCCCACCCGAACGACCGGGACACCTTGGCGCAGTTGTTGGCGGGCCTAGGCAACGACATTGCTTCGTTCGTTTCGGAGGTCCGTCTCTTAAGAAAGGACGGTACGGCATTCTGGGCCAGGCTAACGCTTTCTTCGTCCGTGCCCGAGGGGGGACTCTCGGAGAGCATCTTCGTGGTGGTCGACGATATTTCGGAACGACGAGCTGTTCACGAAGCGCTTCGGGCTCAGAAGGAATGGCTAGACCTCGCTCTGTCTGCTGGACGCTTGGCCACGTGGCGGATCGACCTTAAAGACGGGACAGTCACAGGCTCGGACACGTTCTGGGACGTTCTCGGCTTGGCCCAGGCCAATAGCCGCAGTTTGGAGGAACTATCAGCTGTCGTTCATCCGGCGGACTGGCCAAAGCTGGCGGCATCGAGCAAGTCCGCATCATCGGTCATGAATTACGATGTTGAGATACGCGTCCGCCGACCGGACGGGCATATCCGCTGGGTTGCCCTGCGCGGAAGGGAGGAAAGACAGGGTGATGGAGGACAGCGGCTTGGAGTGGCTGCCGACCTGAGCGAGAGACGACAAACCACGCTGCTGCGCGCCGCGGCAAAGAAGCGGGAGCGCATTATGCTCGAACAACGCCACAGGTTCGGCAACGTTTTCGCGGTGATCACGGCGCTCGTGAAAATGGTCGATGTTCCTGGAAACAATGTTGCCAAATACAAGGAAATGCTGATCGACCGGATACGCGCGCTCGAGGCAACCCATCTGCTTCTTTCACGCAACGGCAGCGTATCGGGGGCGCTAAACGATCTCGTTGCTCAAGAGTTGCAACCATATATGGGAACACGCGCCATATCGGTCAGCGGTCCTTCCGTGGTGATGTCGGGAGGGGCCGCCGAGAGTTTTGCAATGATCGTCCACGAGCTTGCCACCAATTCCATGAAATATGGAGCGCTTGGCGATCCAAAAGGCCGGATCGACGTAAGCTGGACATTTGCACCTGAAGACACAGGCAGTGAGATCGTGTTCGAGTGGGTGGAATCGGGACGGCGGCGGACCTCGAGCGTAGTCCGTCATGGCTTCGGTTCCATGATAATCGGAGTAGATGGAGCGCCGCTTGTCGGTCACTCTCCCAAACTGGAAATGACTGACCACGGGTTGCGGTATTCGCTGCGGCTGTCACGCAAGGAAATCGGATCCTAGTGCAGTGCTCCGATCGAAAAGCAGATACCTAAAAGACGCGTCGCGCTGAATGGCCTTGGAGATGCGCTTAGGTTCTTTTCCAGGGATGTCGTTGGCCAAAGGCCGCAGCGCAGTTTCGGTATATGCAGTATATGCATGAAACCTTGGGCGCCGTTTGCATGTCCAAAAGGACGCGCGGCGCTCTAGCTGGCATGTCTCGAAAGCCATGTCTTCAGCATAACCGCAGCTTCTGTCCGATTGCGTACTCCCAACTCACGCAGGACCGCAGCAGCGTGGATTTTCGTGGTCGCCTCTGCGATTTCCAGGTCGCGAGCAATTTCCTTGTTTGAATAGCCTTCCGCCATCAGCTTGAGGACTTCCTTTTGCCTCGAGGTCAGCCTGCCAAGGTTGAGGCCTGTGGTACGTCGCTGTGGGCCTTTCTCGGAGTGTGTATGCGCGTGGGTTGTTTGCGTTGCACCCGGGCGTGACAGAAGTGCAGGAACATAGATGCGGCCGGAGAGGATTTCATTGACAGCCAAAACGACCTCTTCGTCCGTCTGCGACTTTACGATGTAGCCGTGAAGCCCGATCGAAAGAGCCGTGAGTATTTCCGAGCGTGAATCGTTTCCGGAAACGATCGCAAATCGCGTGTCCGGATAGGCGGACAGGATCCCGCCGAGCACCTCCTGATTGAACAGGCCCGGCATATTCAGGTCCAGGATCGCAAGATCCACGAACGATTGCTCTGCCAGCAAACTGAGCACCGCGTCGAAACAAGACGCTTCAAATATCTCCACACCTGGAATGCCTGCGGTCAGTGCCAATCGCAAGCCACGACGATACAAGCCGTGATCGTCGGCGATGACGATTCGATACATTGAACTACCCCAACGCGTATCTGAATGGATTGAACGGTGATGGGCCTGAAAGTCGTAGCCATTCACTCGTCGATTCATCCAGCCGACGCCGCGGCACCCCAACGCCGCAAACGCCAGATTTCTAATATAATCTTAAATGACGGGAAACGCTCCTCTTTTTTTGCCCCTTGTGAGCGAAACCCGCCGAACGTCGTCGAACATGTGTTCTGACCTCTTGGAAAGCTGACAGACCGGCTGGTCGTTCAGCACTGCCATAGGTCTGTAGGTATAGAACAGCAAAACGGCTGAATTGTTACCATTCGAATGCACGACGACATCCACCCCGACGGCCACATACCATCCAGATGCAATGTCCGGATCAGGGATCGGTGGGGAAATCTCACCGGTCTTCTACGGGAAATCTCACCGGTTCTTCTGAGGGGACAAGAACGCGTTTCCCGGGTGCTGACCAGGGTAGGATAACCGGCCCGTGACGATGGCGTTCAGGCCGAATGAACAAGGGAGGACCAGGATGAAAGCGGTGATTCAATGTGGTGGAATGGGAACACGCCTCCGCCCCTTCACTTCGATCTTGCCGAAGCCGCTCATGCCGATTGGTGCACGGCCGGTTCTCGAGATGCTTCTGAAATGGTTGCGACGCAACGGTATTCAGGAAGTCTATATTACAACCGGGTATCTCGGCCACTTGATCCGCACCGTGTGTGGAGATGGCTCGCAGTGGAACCTGAAAATTCGATACACGCAGGAGATGGAGCCGCTGGGCACCATCGGGCCATTGTCTTTGATCAGGGACGAACTGACGGAGCCATTCATCGTTCTCAATGGCGATGTCCTTACGGATCTAAGCCTCAGTCGATTTGTAGCAGCGCACCGTAAGCACACCGATCCAGTGACGATCGCAACAGCCTGTCGCCTGATCAAGATGGATTTCGGCGTCATCGACGAAGTCGACAATACCGTGCAGACCTTTCGCGAGAAACCGACGCTGTCGCATCTGGTCAGCATGGGGATTTACTGCATGAATCCAGACGTTCTGCAGTTCATCCCGTCCGGCATACCCTTTGGGTTCGACGACCTGATGCTCCAGATGATGCAGAACGGCACAACCGTGCACGTGTACAAGCATGAAGGTCTCTGGCTCGATATCGGGCGCGTCGACGACTTTCAGAACGCACAGACCATTTCCTGGGAAGACCAGTCGGCCTCGATCGAGGTCACTGCGACGGCTGCATGATGAAGTCACCAGCGCGGTTCCCACAGTTATCAGTCTAGGAGGTTGTGATGCTCTTGGTCAGTGCCCCGATCTTGGGTGTGCCGGAGAAGACTGCTTTGACCAAGGTCATCGACAGCGGCTGGCTGACCATGGGGGAGCAGGTACGAGCCTTCGAACAAGCCTTTGCCGACGTGCATGGTGCGGAGGATTGCGTCGCGGTCAGTTCTTGTACCGCAGCGCTTCATCTCATTTTGCACGCACTTGGTATCGGCCCGGGCGACGAGGTGCTGGTCCCATCCTTGACTTTCGTGGCGACCGCAAATGCGGTCCTCTATGTTGGTGCGACCCCCGTTTTCGTCGACATCGAGTCGGTCGATGTGCCGCTGATGTCCATCGCGGAAGCCGAAGCGAAATGCACGGCCCGCACCAAGGCAGTCATTCTCGTCCATTTCGCCGGCTACCTCGCCGATCGGGAACAATGGCAGAAGTTCGCCCGTGCCCGTGGGCTGCATATCGTCGAGGACGCGGCGCATGCGCCCGGCCTGAAGGAGGTGGGGACATTTGGTGCCGCGGCCGCCTTCAGCTTCTACGGCAACAAGAACATGACCACGGCGGAAGGCGGGGCGGTGATTGCCAGGGATGCCGGTCTGCTCGAGACGATCCGCCAGGCGCGTGGACATGGGATGACCACCGGGACACGTCAAAGGCTGAACAGCCGCACCCCGCAGTATGATGTCACCATGCTCGGATTCAATTATCGCATGGATGAATTGCGGGCTGCGATCGGATTGGTCCAGCTGCAAAATCTGCAGGAGTGGAATGAGATCAGGCGTATCCTGGTGATGCTGTATCGCCGTCTCATCGCGAAGCATTGCCCGGCCGTGACCATCCCGTTCCACGAGCCGCGGACGTCGGCCTACCACATCATGCCTATCCTTTTGCCGCGTTACGCCGACAGGCAAGACGTCATCGACGCACTGCGCGCGCAAGGGATACAAACCACTATCCACTACCCGCCGGTGCACCAGATGACGCTCTATCGTGAGCTCATTCCCGGTACTCATTTACCGCGCACGGAAGATTTCGCCCAGCGCGAACTCACTGTACCGCTGCATCCGCAGATCACCGCACCTTTGGTCGAAACGGTAGTGGTCGCTCTTGCCGCGGCGGTCAATAACTGCGCTCAGACAGGAACAGCCGCATGAATGCCCTGGACCTAGCCATTCACCGGCCTAACGTCTCGAGCGCCGCCCATGGGGCTGTGAGACGAGCAATCGATCTCGTCATTGCTGCAGCCGCGGCGATCGTCTTCGCTCCGCTGATGCTGCTGATTGCCCTGGCGCTGCTGCTGGAAGGCGGTCGGCCAATCTTCTTTACGCAGACCCGCGTCGGGGCCGGTGCTCGCCCATTCCGCATGTACAAATTCCGCAAATTCAGAGTGCGATGCGATCCCGGTGGCCTGGCGCTGACCAT
Source organism: Mesorhizobium sp. M1403 (assembly GCF_040317695.1). Taxonomy (NCBI): domain Bacteria; kingdom Pseudomonadati; phylum Pseudomonadota; class Alphaproteobacteria; order Hyphomicrobiales; family Phyllobacteriaceae; genus Mesorhizobium; species Mesorhizobium sp. M1403. The sequence goes on from NZ_JAMYKY010000009.1 coordinate 76,614, forward strand.
GGCCGATGACAGCCGCATGACGCCAATCGGGCGGTTCCTCGCCGCCACCAAATTCGACGAGCTGCCGCAGCTATGGAATGTCTTCAGAGGCGAGATGGCAATCATCGGTCCACGCCCGGAGAGCCTTGCCTTTGCCGATTGTTTTCGTGGGGGCTTTGAGGACATTTTACAATACAAGCCAGGCTTGTTGGGTCCGGCCCAGGTTCTCTTCCGGAATGAAGCGCATTTTTATCCGCGATCCGTGGACCCGCTATTGTTCTACCGCCAGGTTCTGTTTCCTGCCAAGGCCAGGCTCGACCTTTCCTATTATCCGCAGCGCACGATCGTCTCTGATGTCGTCTGGATGGTGCGCGGCTTGCTGGCGGTGCTTGGCGTCGTTTCGCCGCCGCCGATCGGAACGTGAGAGCAGGTGGAATACCCGCGCTCTCGTGGATTTGCAAAGTCAGTGCCTCACGTCATAGGGGGAACGCTTGGGTCATGGCATACAAGGGCAGGAAAGTTCTGGTTACCGGTGCCGATGGGTTCATCGGGTCGCATCTCACCGAAGCACTCGTCCGTAGCGGCGCGGACGTCACTGCGCTGGCTCTCTACAATTCGTTCGACAGCCACGGCTGGCTGGACGATTTGCCGGACACCATTCGAAGCCAGCTGAACCTCATCCGCGGTGATGTTCGTGACAGCGCGTTCCTTAACCGGATCGTGCGTGGCCAGGCGGTGGTGTTTCATCTCGCCGCACTGATCGCGATCCCATATTCGTATGCCGCGGCCCAGTCCTATGTAGAAACCAACATCCTGGGCACGGTCAACGTCCTCGAAGCGGCGCGGCAATGGGAGACGGAGCGGGTGGTGCACACCTCGACAAGCGAGGTTTATGGCACCGCGCTGACAATGCCCATCAGCGAATCACACCCGTTGCAGGGACAGTCACCATATTCGGCATCCAAGATCGGTGCGGACATGATGGCGGAGTCGTACGCCAGATCGTTCGACGTCCCCGTGGTCATCATGCGGCCCTTCAATACGTATGGCCCACGCCAGAGCGAGCGAGCCATCGTACCGACCATCATACGTCAGGCTCTCGACAAGAAATGCTCGGCGATCATGGTGGGAGACACCAGCCCGATCCGCGATCTTACTTTCGTGGAAGACACTGCGGCGGCGTTTTTGACCGCAGGTTCGGCCGAGCTCGAATTTGGCCATGCCTACAATGCCGGAAGCCAGCGCGCCGTGACGATCTCGGACATATTGGATCTGGTGGTCGAGTTGAGTGGCTGCAAGAAACCAATTCACCGCGACGAGCGCCGCCTGCGGCCGCAGAATTCAGAGGTGCGTGCCTTGCTGGCTGATTCTTCGCTCCTCGAAAGCAAGACTGGATGGCGCGCCCAGACCAGCCTGCGCGAAGGGTTGGAGCGGACCATCGGATGGTGGCAGGGACGCCTCAGCGAAGGCCGGGTGCGCCATGAGATGGGTTACATGACATGAGCTTTCGCCTGGGTGGATTGGCTCCGCAGTTGTCGCTGGATTCGAACCAGAAGGAGATTGTCACCAATGGTCCTTGTTAACCGAATCCTTCTTGTCGTGCTCGGCATGCTGGCTGCCATGGATACGGCCGCTGCAGCGGAAGCGCAGGTCGCCTATCGACTTTCCGCCGGCGACACCATCGAGATAGGAATTGCCTCCATCCCGGAGCGAACGCAACGTGCCGTGGTCCAGATGGACGGCACGATCGCGTTTCCCGAAGTCGGGATGGTTTCGGTGGGCGGCCTAAGCCCGGCCGAACTGCAAACACGCATGCAGACGATCCTGCCAACCAAGATATTCCACCATCGTCTGCCTGACGGGCGGGAGCAAATGATCGTCATCAAGCCGACAGACGTGACCGCCGTGGTCGCAGAATATCGGCCGATCTATGTGACAGGGGATGTGCTCACTCCCGGACAGCAGGCCTACCGGCCGCTGATGACCGTGCGGCAGGCGATTGCCGTGTCAGGTGGTTTCAGCCTTTTGCGGTCCCGGGCAAACCAGGTTGGCCCCGATCCGGTGGATCTGCGGCGCGATTACGAATCGCTTTGGGGGGAATACACGAGAGACTACTATCACAGCGCCCGCATTCGCGCCGAACTTCAGGGCAAATCGAGCTTCGACATGCAGCCACCACAAGGATCGCCCTTGCCGGCAGTTTTTGCATCGGCGATCGCCCAGGCCGAAGCAGAAGGGCTGAAGCTCTCGTTGGACAACTTCCAGCAAGAGCAGAGCTTTCTCGATAAAAGTGGCAAGGATGCCGCTGCACAAACCGAGACCTTGCTCAAACGCGAGCAGGCCGAAGCGGATGGCGTGAAGGCGGACGAAGACGAGCTGGCGCGCGTAAGGAAAGCGTTTGAGTCCGGAAATCTCACCAATAACCGGCTCGCCGACGTCCGGCGCGCTTTGGTACTCTCTTCCAGCCGGGCACTCGAAACGTCGGTTGAACTTATGAGAGCACGACGTCAGCAGGCTGATTTTGCCAGACAGCACGAACGCAATGACAACCAAAGAAGGATAGGTCTGCTGACTGAGTTGAAAGATACCAATGTGCGTCTTGCCGACATCAATGCAAGACTTCGCGCCGCCAGCCAGAAGTTGCAGCCCACGGGAGCTGCCGCCCTGCCGTTGCCGGTTGCCGGTGAGACGATCCAAGCCGAGGTCACGATCGTTCGCAGGGTCGGCGAAGAATGGCGGAAACAGCCGGCCCAAGAAGACACCGAGGTCATGCCGGGAGACACGATCGAGGTAAGGTTCAGCAGCGCTCTCGAGAGCGCGGCGATCCGATAGATCGGCTGCGCCTCGAGCCAAGCGGCCGCCACTGGGTTGGCAGCCGCTTACTGCCTGAAAGCTCTGGAAAATTGGTCGGTAAGAGGTTTCATCAAGTAGGACCAGACACTGCGCTCGTCGGTTCTTATATGGACTTCGGCGGGCATGCCCGGTTTGAGGATTTTCTCTCCTGTCAGGCAGGTCGCTTCGTTCTCGACATCGATGCGCGCCGAAAAATAGGAAAGCTGACGTTGCTGATCCTTGATCAGATCTGCGGAGACGCGGTTGACCGAGCCTTCGCAAGCCGGTGTAGTGCCGGCGTCGAACGCCGGAAAGCGGATCGACACCTGCTGTCCGGGATGGATCTCATCAATGCGCGACGGAGGAATGGAAGCGTCTACGACAAGGTTGTCGGAATCGGGCACAATCATCATGAGCACCTCCCCGGCGCCAATCACGCCTCCGACGGTGTGGACCGAGGATTCTTGTACCGTGCCTGATTGCGGGGCGCGAATGTCTGTCCTGCCGAGCTCGTCTTCGGCCACCACCTTGCGCTCACTGAGTTCGGTCTGCTTGGCTTCCGTTTCGCGAAGTTCGTTGGTCACGTCGCTCCGCATTTGTTCGTCGAGCTGAAGCACCTGCAGGTCCGTTTCACTGATGTGAGCTTGTACCTCCGCTATCGCTGCGACAAGGCGTCCCGATTCGCCGCGAGTCCGGGTCTTCTCCAGGCTGACAGTGCTCAACCTCTCCTTGGAGACCAACTTCTTTGCGTAGAGAGATTCGACGTCAGCAAGGTTCTTGGTCAGCAGATCCAGAGACTCATCCGTCGCAGACTGCTGCGATTTGAGGCCATCGATCTGACGTTCCAGCTGCTTCGCGCGGCTTTGCAATTGTGCCTTCTGGCCAGCCAGCGCCGCAGCACGGCTTTCGAACAAGGCACGTTCGCCGCTGACAAGCGCCGCCACTTGCGGGTCACCCATTTGAACCCGAAGGCCAGGCGGGATCTGCATTTCCGGCAGACCCTGGCGCTCGGCTTCCAGCCGGGCCAGACGAATGGTGGCTCGATTGAGGTCCTCGGTGATTATCTGCAGGTTTGCTCGGGTCAATGTGTTGTCCAGCCTGACCAACACGTCGCCGGCCTTCACGTGATCGCCGTCCTGCGCGAAGATTCCGCCGATGGTGCCGCCGGTTTGATGCTGGACTTTTTTTATGTTGCTTTCGACCACCACAGTTGCAGGCGCAATCACCGCGCCGGCAATCTTGGTCAATCCCAACCACAGCCCTCCGCCAAAGATCAACAGCAAGCTGGTTGCCAAGCCCAAGAGCAGATTGGCCCGGATGCCATCCGGATCCGGCTTCGTTTCCAACGAACGGCTTTCGCCACCGGGCGCGGCGTATGGCGACACGGTAACAGTAGAGCGATACCTCACATATGCCCGGCTGCACCTCTGTGCAGCGGAACGAGAATGTTCTGCCAGGCTCCGGAGCAGATTGCCCCAGGGTAAATTGGCTCGAATGCCATCCGGCTCTGGCTTCGCCCCGGTCGGCTGGCCTTCGCCAGCGATCGCAGCATATGACGACATGGTCACGTTAGACACTAAGCAATACCTCACGCATGCCCGCTTGCACCGTGCTGCAGCGGAACGACAATGTTTGGCTTGTCCGGACGCGGGAAGGGCCGGATCACATTTGCCAGAACGTCTTCGCGCGAACCGAACGAATGGAGCATCCCGTTCGACAGGACGAGTACCTGATCGATGTTGACGAGAGCGGAGGGGCGATGCGCAACGACGATCACGATACCGCCGCGCTGACGCACTGCCAGGATCGCGCCGGCCAAAGCAGCATCGCCGTCTGCATCCAGATTGGAATTTGGTTCGTCAAGAACGACGAGGAATGGATCACCGTAAAGTGCCCTGGCAAGTCCGACGAGCTGCCTCTGCCCAGCCGACAGGGCTGCGCCGCCTTCTCCGATGCGTGTTTGAAAACCCTGCGGAAGACGCATGATCATCTTGTCCACGCCCGCAGCTTTGGCAGCTGCCAACACGCCCCTTGCGTCGCTTTTGCCGCCGAACCTTGAAATGTTGTCGGCGATCGTGCCGTCGAACAGCTCAACGTCCTGCGGCAGGTAGCCAATATGAATGCCGAGCAGCTCTGAATTCCACTGATCGAGCGAGGCGCCGTCCAATCTTACCGTTCCTCGAAGCGGCTTCCATGCCCCGACCACAGCGCGCACGAGCGTGGTCTTGCCGGAGCCGCTCGGGCCGACGACCGCCAACCCTGCGCCCCTCGCCAAGCGGAAGCTTACATTGAAGATTGTTGGCTTCTGCAGACTTGGTGGCGCGACCGTCAATTCCTCGACCGCAAGCTCCGCCTTTGGGCGTGGCAGTTCCATTGGCTCTTGCTGGCTATCAAAAGCATCCAGCGCTGCCGCCAGCTCGGAATAGCTTTTGCGGGTTGCCAGAAACCCTCTCCAATTTGCGATCGCCACATCGACCGGCGCCAGTGAGCGGCCCAGCAATATGGACGACGCTATGATCACACCCGGCGAGGCCTCGCCCCCGATCACGAGGTAGGCACCAAGCCCCAGCACGCATGATTGCAAGGCCATTCGGAGCGTCTTCGACAGTGAGCTCGCTGCGCCAACGACGTCGGAGAGCCGTTCCTGGTTCTTCAGATAAAGATGACTGACCTCGTTCCAGCGCCGGCTAAGCGGGGCGGACAGGCCCATAGCCTGAACAACCTCTGCGTTGCGGCGGCCGGAATCGGCCAGAAGCCGCTGCGCAACGAGTGTTTCAGACGCACGAGCCGCAGGTTTGCGGCCGATGATCTCCGCAGCCACCGTCAAAAGCACAACGGCGCATGCGCCGAGCGTTGCCAGCACGCCAAGCGCAGGGTGCAGCAGATAGATGACCACCATATAAAATGGTATCCAGGGAGCGTCGAATAAGACTGTCGGGCCCAGTCCGGAAAGAAAGCCACGTAGCTGGTCCAGATCACGAAGCGGATGTACCCGGTTCGCATCCGGCCCGGCAACGAGGGGCAGGGAAAGCGAGGCTGCGAACGCCTTTTGCTGCAGATTTCTATGCAGGCGGCTGCCGATGCGGACCAACAGGCGAAGCCTCACGAAATCGAGGAGCCCGTAGGCCGCGTAAAGTCCCAGCATCCCGACTGTAAATCCGACAAGAGTCGGCACGCTCTGCGAAGGCAGCACGCGATCGTAGACCTGGAGCATGTAGACGGAGCCGGTCAAGGCGAGGATATTTATCAATGCGGAGAAAACGCCTACGCCAACGAGGCCGTGCACACAGCCGAACATCGCGGATCGTAGATCGAGCGAGCGCCCTTTGGTTGACTTCATGATATGCGCTCTTTGACGCGAAATTGCCGCGCAATCTCGTCGGTTCTTTCGATGAGGGACAAACTTTAACCTTCCGGGAAGCAGCAGCTCCGCCCTTCGCTGCTGGAACATTACGAATTGCTTACATATGTGCCTTCTTTGATTAAAATGTAGCAAAATCGTGACGCCAGGCTGAGAATTCGGCAACTGGCTCGCCAGGCTGGGGATAACCGGGTCTGGTAAGGAGATATTCCTAATCATGACACAGCGCAGAAGCTTATGGTCATCTTTGTAGCATCAAGGCGTCGAAGCGTCTGGGGACGGATGGGTTTTGATTTTGTCGATCGAGAGTTAAACGGTTTTGAGATACACTTCATCGGAACGCAATTGTCGGCCACCAACGCCGGCTAAAACGGGGAGGCGAGTGTCGTGAGCGAAGAGATCAATGTTGCCGACGCCTACGGCAGGGGCCGCAGCACCTTCATGGGATTGCAGCTGCTGGTCTCGCCCGGTGCGCTTGTTCCTCGGCCGGAAACGGAACTGCTCGGCAACGCCGCTCTCGATGTTCTGAGCCAACTGAACTTGCCGGTGCCTCGCGTTGTCGACATGTGCTGTGGGGCGGGCAATCTGGCGTGCGCCATCGCGCACCACGCTCCCACCGCGCGCGTGTGGGCAAGCGATCTTACCGACGGATGCGTGGAGGTCGCGCGCCGCAACGTCACCCATCTTGATATGGAGGAGCGGGTAACGGTGCTTCAGGGCGACTTGTTCGGCGCCTTCTCCGGCTTGGAGCTTGACGGCACGATCGACGTGATCGTTTGCAACCCGCCCTATATTTCGGAAAAACGGCTCGAGGGCGATCGTTCGCATTTGGTCGAGCTCGAGCCGCGTGAAGCGTTCGCAGCCGGACCCTACGGTCTGAGCATCCATATGCGAGTGCTCAAGGACGCGCCGCGTTATTTGCGGCGCGGAGGCATCCTGCTTTTCGAGGTTGGGCTTGGCCAGGACCGGCAGGTCATGAGTTTGCTCGAGCGTTCCAAGGCTTATGAGAGTATCCGGGCAGTCACCAACCAGGCCGGCGAGGGCAGGGTGGTTGTGGGGCATACGAAGGCGCAGGCGTAAGCACCGCCGTCGCGACAGGCCTAGACGCGCTGTCGCAACCGGAAACGGTCGGGGACTTGAAACAGAGTTGCGCGAGATGTCGGCAAATCAGTTTCTCTTGCGCATGACATATTGCGCAATTCCCTCGATGGAATCGAGATTCTCGGGCAGCAGCTCGCTGTCTTCGACCGTGATGCCGAAGGTCTCCTCGATGAAGCCGATAACCTCGAGCACCCCCGTCGAGTCCACGATGCCTTGGTCGAGAAGCGAGGTGTCGCTCTCCAGGCTCTCTGGATCGGCTATATAGAAATTCGACGCCAGGAAAGCGCGAATTTGATCGCTGCAGGTATCGGTTCTATCCTTGGTAGACAACATTGATTTCGCCTCCGGTACAAAAAATGAATGCTGATCAACTTCGCCCTGATACCGACTCATGACAGGGCGGTTTTTTTGAGTTTGCCCGTGTCGGTCATCGGCAGACTGGGTACGATGACGATCGACTTTGGAACCATGAAGTTTTCCAGTCGTCTCTGGCACTCTTTCTGCAACTGCTTTTCACCGATCATGCTTCCTTGCTCCATCACGACAAATGCCTTCACTGCTTGTCCAAGCAACTCGTCCGGAACGCCGATGACCGCGGCTTCCCGTACGCCCGCAATCTCCATCAACACGTTTTCCACCTCCTTCGGCGCTATCTTCTCGCCCCGCGATTTTATGATCTCGTCGCCGCGACCGACAAAGTAGAGGTAGCCCTCGGCGTCCATCCGGCAGTAATCGCCGGTGTACAGGACCTGCTCGCCCGGCAGCGGTCCGGGCTTGAGCTTCCTGGCCGTCGCCTCCGGCTTGCCCCAGTAACCCTTCATCACCGTCGCTCCGCGGATGACGAGCTGGCCAACGACACCGTGGCCGACCCGCCTGTCATGCTCGTCGACAATCCACATTTCCGTATTGGGGATGGCGATCCCGACGCTCAACGGCTTTCGCTCGAGATCCTCCGGCGGCAGGTAGGTACAGCGCTTGCATTCGGTAAGGCCGTACATCGAATAGATACGGGCACGAGAAAATAGCTCCTGAAGCAGGAGAATGTGCTTGAGCGGCAGAGCGGCCGCAGTGTTCGTGACATAGCGAATACTCGAAAAATCCTGATCCCTGAGAGACTTGAGCTCCCCGAGTGCGGCGAAGATGGTCGGTACGCCGGGAAAGCCCGTCACCCTTTCTTGCTTGATCAGCCCAAGGATCTGCGCGGGGAAGGCGAACGAGCGTTCAAGCACCAGCCGGGCGCCCGCGCCGAATGCCATGATCATCTGGTACAGGCCGTAGTCGAAGGCGAGCGGCAGGACGTTGAGGATCACCTCGTCTTCAGCAAGCGCCAGGTATGAGGAAATCGAGGCGCACGCGGCAACCATGTTTCGGTGCGTCAGCATCACGCCCTTGGGCTCGCCCGTCGAGCCGGACGTATAAATGATTGCAGCAAGATCGATATCGATGCAGCGGCGCGCGGGCGGCGTGCTGCGGGCTGCCGCGACCGCAGTTTCCCAGCGCACAGCATGCGGCAGTTCTTGCAGGTCGTCGCGTTCGATCGGCCCGGAGACGATCATGCAGCGCAACGATGGGCAATTCCGCGCCGGCTCCCTGAAAATCGAATGCAGGTGGTTGTCGGTGATCAGTGCCGTCGGGCGGCAATCGTTGAGCAGATAACCAAGCTTGTCGCTTTTGGTGAGTGGATTGACGATGCACACCACGGCGTTGGCCTTGAGCACGGCCCAGAAAGCGACGACGGCCTCGACAGTGTTGTCGGCGAAGATCACCACCCGATCGCCGCGCGCGATTCCGGCCTGGCTCAAATGATGCGCTATGGCGTTCGAGCGCATATCGAGATCGCCGTAGGTGACACGTTGATTACCGCACACCAGGGCCACCTTCCCGCCGAGCCGGCTGGCAGAGTGGATGAGATAGTCGTGCAGGAGCGGTACGGCGCCATGCATCATGCGAGCACCTCTGCGCGATGCTCGCGGTCGATATCGACGCTGAGCTTGAGCGTGCGAGCTCCACTTGGTCGGCTCGCGATAAATTGCTCATGAAGAAGCTGCGTCGACAGCACCCCGACCAGCGCCATATTGTCGGAGTTGGACAGGTCGGCGCCGCCGGCGCTGGCCTGGCACTTGCTCAGGAGACGGGCAACCGACTTAGGATCGAAGACGTTTGCCTCGCGCAGCGCCGCCTCCGAAAGTGCTTCGCGAATATAGGCCGGAGCGCCATCGGCGACGAAGCAAAGCGCGTTGGGGGCCCGGTAGGGCTGCTTCTTGCGAGTGACGATTTCCGACGGCACAATCGGTTGCGCCACACGCTTCAGAACATGCTTTTCATCGAGCACGCGCAGCTTATAGGCGGCCGGAAGCGAATTCGCGAGCCTCACGAGTTCATGATCGAGGAATGGGAAGCGCCCCTCGACGGAATGGGCCAAGAGCATCCTGTCCCCTTGCGATGAAAGCAGGTATCCCGACATCAGCGTCTGGATCTCGATATGCTGGTCCTGCGCAAGGGAGCCCCATCGCGAAAACTCCGCCGGCAGGCGGGCAAGCAGCTCGGACACGGCGTTGCGGCGCTCCGTTTGGGCCCGCATGTCTGCCGAAAACAGCCGCTTGATAGCGCTCGTGGTACGCCAGCGCGTGCCATGCGCAAAACCAGGCGCGTCATGGGCGTGGATGTCGCGCCCGAAGAACTGGCGTGCCATCGCCTGCTGTTGCACCGGCGAGCGGCTGAGATAGGGATAGAGGCGCTCCAGCAGCCGGGAGCGTCGCGTCGAGGCGGGCTGGCGTCCCCAGAAACGGCGGACCTTGCCCTCGCGGAACAGATCGTAGCCGGCGAACATTTCGTCGGCCCCTTCGCCGGTCAGCACGACCTTGATGCCATGCTGACGCACCAGTCTCGATAGCAGGAACAGCGGCGCCGGCGCGGTCCTGAGGATTGGCCGCTCGGTGTGGTAGATCACCTCAGGGAAGATGCCAGCGATATCGCTGCGCGAAACAACCACCTCATGGTGCTCGCTTCCCGCCACGCCGGCAACCAGGCGCTGGAAATGAGTCTCGTCATACTCGGCGTCGGCAAAACGCAGGGAGAAAGTCTGGAAGCGCCCGCCGGCGAAGCGTCTTCCAAGCGCGGCGACCAGCGAGCTGTCGAGCCCGCCGGACAAATAGCAGCCGACCGGCACGTCGGCGCGTACTATCCTGAGCGCCGTAGCGGCTTCCAGGGCGCCGCGCACTTCCTCCACCGCGTCATCAAGTGAACCGGCGAATTCGTCATCGCCGGGTCCGTCAACCTCTGGATAGCTTGGCTTCCAAAAAGCCCGCTCGCGAACGATGCCACTGTCATAAATGCGAATGTGCCCTGGAGTGAGTTCGCTTACTCCTCCAAACACGCCTTGTGGCGGCACGACGGTCCAGAGCGTGAAAGTCTGATCGATGCCGGCTGGATCGAAGGCGCGGGGTATATCCGCATCGGCCGCGAAAATGGCCTTCACCTCGCTGGCGAAGTAAAGCCGTCCGCCGTGCTCGCAAAAATGCAGCGGACAGATGCCGAACCGATCCCGCGACAAGACGAGTCGACCCGCCACGGAGTCCCAAATGGCGACTGCCCATTGCCCATTCATCCGCTCGAAGGCAGCCTCGCCCCAGGCATGATAGGCATGGACGATGACCTCCGTGTCGCTGCGTGTGCGGAAGCGATAACCGAGCGCGACCAGGTCTTGTCGCAGCTCGATGTAATTGAAGATTTCGCCGTTAAAGACGATCCACATTGTGTCGCCCGCGCCAGCGAGTGGCTGCTGGCCACTGGCGAGATCGATGACGGACAGACGGGCATGCGCCAATCCCGCACGTTTGTCCCGGTAAAGACCGCGCTCGTCCGGGCCGCGATGCGCCAGTGTGCCTACCATGCGCATCAGCGCATCACGGGAAGGGGGCGCCGCGGCGGCGCTCAGCGACACAATTCCGGCGATGCCGCACATCGCCTAGCCCTCGCCCATTGAAGAGGACACCAACGGCCGCGCGTGAAGATAGCGTGCGGCGCGCCGTTTGCTGTCGATATCCTTGAAAACTTTCTGAACCTGCACCACGGTGAGACCGGTGGCCTCGGCGACGTCTTCGCTAGCGATCCCGTGGTTTAACCCGTAGAGGCACAAATCCATCAGATAATAAGGCAGTGCGAAGTAGAACTCCTCCTGGCTCTGCGCCATCGAGAAGGTGTCCGTGGTGGGCGGTCTGCGCCGGACCTCTTCCTCCACCCCAAGATATTCGGCCAACTGGTAGACCTGGGTCTTGTAGAGGTGAACGATTGGCATCAGGTCGGCGATTCCGTCGCCCTGCTTGACGAAGAAGCCCTGGTCGTATTCCAGGCGGTTCGGCGTGCCCGCTACCGCGTAGTTGAGGCGGTCGGCATGATAGTACTCGGTCATCTTGCGCAGGCGCTGCTTGTAATTGGTTGCGGCGACGATCTGCAGATAGGCTGCCGACGGCAGACGCACCGTGTCGGTCCTGCCCTCAGGGTCCTGAACCGTGAGGCGCGTGATGTTGAGACCATTGCTCTCGAGAACTGAGGCCAGCACCAGCTTGCATTTCCAGCCGTCCCCATAGTCGGGAACGACAGTCTGGATTGCCTCGGTCTGCCGACAATAGGCGCCGATCGCTTCGAGGGCCGGTGTTATGTCCTCCAGGATCGCATCGATGCCAAGCTGTGCGGCGACAGTGCGGCCAAGCCTTAGCGAGTCACCGGAGGAGTGGCGCTCCGGCATGAATATTCCGAGGACCTTGTCTTTCCCAAAGGCGCGAACACACAACGCCGCGACGACGGAGCTGTCGATGCCGCCTGAGAGGCCGACAACCGCGCCTCGACGTCGCAGCGTGCCAAGGACCTGCTGGCGCAGGATCTGGACGATGCGATCGACCTCCGCAGCAGCGTCGAGCACAAGCGCGTCCTTGCTGAATGTTGAGATCAGGTCGATAGCTTGTACTCCAGTTTGCGAGACTCGGTTGGCGAATAGGTTTGCGCCACCGCTTTCTCGATAAGCGGGCGGTTGGTGGCGAGGTGAGGTTCTACGACCAGATCGATGTGGCTGCCGACGATCGGAATCACGTCCAGATGTCCGAAAGCGCGATCCCAGCCGATGGCCAGAGGCATTCCGGGTCGAGCACAGCGGAACAGGGTGCCTGTGATCGGCAGCGCCGGCTTTGGCTCGGCCACCCACTGGAAGAAGGCTCGCGCGCGCAAAACCTCTTGCAGTTCCAGTTTGGTTCTAAAACTCGTCGCGTTGAACTGTCCCTGAGCGAAACGATCGAGAAACCGGACCAGTTGCGCCTCGCGCCGCATTGCCACGGCGACTTTCGCGAGGGCCCGGCAAGCCATCCGATAAGCGGATACGCGGTTGGTTCGGATTCGATTGAATGTGCGCGTAAACGTCTCCCAGCGAGCGCTTCGCTCGCCGACGAGACTGGTGTCGAGAATGCCAAGGAACCTTACGGTCCGCCCCGCGGCCAGCAGCCGCGCCGCAACTTCGAAAGCGACAGCACCGCCGAGCGAATGACCGAGAAGTCGTATATGACCCGCGGGTTGAGCGCGGCGGATCTGCTCGACGGCGGCATCGGCCATGTCGGAGAGGCTGTTTTGCCCGCGCAGGATCATGGTCAGGGCTGGGTACCTGATCGGGGCAACGCGGGTGATCTTGCCCATCGCTGCTGCAAAGGCAGCAAGGCTCGGGCCGTAGCCGACGGATCCCGGGAACAGAAAAAGAATTGGAGGATCATGCTTCTGGGCGCGCGCGCTTTGGTCGCCTGCCTGTGCAGACGCGACCGCCTTGACCATCTCGTCCAGGCTCATTCCAACGGTGAACGCCTCAAGGCCGAGTTCCTGCCCGATGGCGCTTTCGATTTCCATGACGCAGTGCAGCAGCTTCAGCGAGTCTCCTCCGGCGTCATCCCAGCGTCCCGCCGCTACGCGCGTATTGAGGATGCTGGTCCACGCCCGCTGGACGATCTGCTGCGCCGTCAGCTTGCCTCGCGGCTCGAGCGGACGCGCCGTCGCTGCCGTCCCTCTGGCTGAAAGATCCATCTCTGCAAGTGTCGAGATGTCCACCTTGCCGCTTGGCAGACGCGGGATCTCGGCGATCGTGTGTAACCGCAAGGGACGCAGCGGCGGTGGCAGATTGGTCCTCACAAGCTGGCGAAGCTCGTCCGAAAAGCTCGCTTCGGCCGAGCGCCGAGGAACGGCAAAGGCGACAAGCTCATTGGCCGCAGTCACGATTGCCACGGCATCCGCAACAGCAGGCGCGCAACGCAGCACCCGTTCGAGTTCGGCTGGCTCGACGCGTCGACCGTTGATCTTTACCTGCCGTCCCTTGCGACCGACGATGTGCAGTAAGCCTTGATTATCAAGTCGGGCGAGGTCACCTGTCGCGAAAATCCGAAGGCCTGGATCGTCCGGGTCTGATGTCGCCGGCATAACCGCCCCGTCCTCCCAATGGCCAAGCAAGACATACGGGCTCCTGATCAGAAGCTCTCCGCTGCGGCCCGATTGAACGCAGCGGCCCGCTTCGTCGACAATTGCGAAGGTGATTCCAGGCAGCAGCCAACCAACTGGAACCGAATCTCCATGCTCCGGCCAGTCTCGCGGCAAGAACCATTGTGAGCCGGTGGTCTCGGTTGACGAGTAACCGATCTGGATGAGGCACGTATCGGAGACGGCCTTGCGCAGCAGTGCGATGTCGGTCCAGGGCACCTTCTCGCCACCGATCCGGGCGACTCTAAGCGAATGGAACGCTTCAGCAGGTCCGTCGGCCATGAGCGCGCGAAGCAGCGCCGGCACCAGATAGGTGATTGTCACGCCTTCGGATCGCACTAGGCGCTGAACGGCGCGCAAGCCGACCGCTTCGACTTCGACCAGATGCAAAGTGGCCCCGGTGAGAAGGGCTGCAAGAATCTCCCGGTACCCGGCGATTGTGGCGGGTCCGGTCAATGGCAGGAAAACATCATCCGAGTTGATGTGGCATGCATCGACATATTGCTGGACCCGGCACAGCAAGCTGCGCTGGCTGTTAACGATGCCTTTGGGGCGGCCTGTGCTCCCTGACGTATAAAGCACGATGGCGGGCGCATCGACCGAGACGGGGTAAGGCTGAGGCACTTGTACCGATTGCGAGGCCGCACTGGTGGGCACATCGATCCAACTGACTTGGTGAGGCAAACCGGCGGGTCGGACATTGCCCTCGCCCAGGATGGCCGAGAGCCGCGCCCCCGCCACGATTTCCAGGATCCGCGAGCTGGGATCTCGCGCGTTGAGTGGCACCGAAAGTCGCCCAGCCGTCATGCTTGCCAGCATGGCGATGGGATACCAGGCCGAGTTGGCCTGAAGAATCCCTATCGCCTGTCCGTCTGGGACGGCGGCAGCGATCTGGTAGGACAGCGTCTCAACTGACCGGAGAAGCTGGGAATAAGTCAGACGATTGGCGCCGTCGCTGATTGCAAGCTTGTCGGGGTACTGGCGGACCATATTTCTCAGGTGATCGAATACGGCAACGTTGGTAAAATCGGTGCCCAATCCTTGAAATGGGCGCAGTACCGGACCACCCTGATCCAGTGCGTATTGTGGAACACTTGACCATTTATTGGAGGTCGTTGTCTGACAATCCACCGCTAGATCCTGATCCGCGACTTCTGATCCCAAATATGCCGAAGACATGAGTTGCCCACGCTAAGATTAGGATCACTTATCGCCTCCCGCCCCAATCTTTTCATCGATCATTCTGATGATGCCCCGATCTTCGCCCAAGGACGCTTGGTTAGTCACTTCGCCTGTTTCGCAAGCCGCCGGCAGAGCCAATCATGCCGGGCTCGCGTGGTGCGCTTGACGCAGCGAGCACTGGCGTTCGTGCCAGGTTGGCAACGCCTGTTACACATCTGCCAAGGTGGGATCGAAGACGGAATCGCCGCTATTCAGGCACATTGCCTATTCTGTGGTTCTCCCGGGCGATACCGGCAATGGTTCAGTATCGGAGTAGCTGCCGGCGACAAAACAATATGCATAGATCTGTCCCCGATTTTCGTCAGTCACGCGGATCCAGTCTTTTTCCCACTTTCGGAAGGTAATATGTCCATCGGTCACCATGGCCGCAGCCTTGAACGGACTCGGCGCGTTGACGACGCGCACCGAGATCACATCGTCGCCGTCCATACGCTCGACGAGATACGTCTGCATGAAAGCCTCCCGCTAAACCACCCGCACTTTAACGCCGGCTAATAGATTCGGTTGCAACGTGCTTGGCGAAACTTGGGGTGGACACGTTCCATACCTGCAGGCACCTTCGCACTCGGCGTCGGCCGCGATGGTCTCGCCTGTCGGCAACGGTTCGCGCGCCCTGAGCGTCGAGACCAAAAGAAGCTCAAGACAGCTCAGCGGGCTGAGATATCGGCCGGATGGCTGAGCGCGCAGCCTGCGCGCCGCCCAGACCGGCACCATCGCCGCGCCGATTTCGGACGTCACCAACCCCTTTTTCGCCGAGTTCGTACGCGGACTGGAGACGCAGCCCACCAGCGCGCCGAGCGCTATAATATTCTGCTGTTCAACACCGAGGAGAAACACGGCACGCGAAGCGCGCGAGATCGACCGGGTGCTGGAGCGCCGCATCGACGGCATCGTCATGGCACCGGCGGCGGCAACGAGGAGTTGCTCGCCGACCTCGCCGAGAGCGGACTGTCACTCGTCTTCGGCCACCGCAGGCTGAAGGGCGTGCTGGAACGTCAGTCGTATTTGGCCAGGAAGCGCCCGACGGCGGCGAGGCAGTCGTGCTTTTCCTCGACATGCGGCATGTGGCTGGAATTCGGGAAGACCAAACCTTCGACGTGCGGGATAAGATCCAGAAAGGGCTGGACGCAGGCCTCGGTCGCTTCGTCGTAGAAGCCGCGGAAAACCAGGGTCGGCGCCTCGATCTGATGCAGGCGGTCGACGATGGTCCAGTTCCGCATCGTGCCGATGACGTGGAACTCATTGGGACCATTCATGGTGTGATAGACGGTCGGATCTTCCTCGATTGCCGCAAATGTCCGGGCGACCTCTGGCGGCATCGGAACGACGCGACAGACATGGCGGTCGTAGAAAGCCTTCGTCGCCGCAACATATTCCGGATGATCGGTGGTTCCTGCCGCTTCGTGCCGGTCGAGCGCGCTTTGCACATCGGCTGGCAGCCCGGCGCGCAATTGCCGGGCTCCTTTCACCCACAGCACCATCGAGGCCAGCGAATTGGCCAGGATCAATGCCTTCAGCCCCTCCGGGCGGCGCACCGCGTGCTCGGCCGAAAGTATGCCGCCCCAGGATTGGCCCAGCAGGGCGTAGCGGCTGGCAATGCCGAGATGGGCGAGCAGCGCATCGAGTTCGCCCAGGAAGAAATCGACGGTCCAGAAGTCACCGCCCTTATCCGGCAGATGGGTCGATTTGCCATTGCCGATCTGGTCGTAGTGGATGACGGCTCGTCCGGTTTCGGCAAGCTCCTTGAATGAATCCACATAGTCGTGCGTGCAGCCCGGTCCACCATGAGCGACGATCAGGGGCAGCTTGCCCGAGGTGAGGTTTCCGGTCACTCGGTACCAGGTGCGATAGCCCTGGTATTGGCTAAATCCTTCGGTGATCGCATGCGCCGTCACAATCAAAGCTCCGCATCATGGCGCGGCAGGAGCCGAAGTGTGGACCCTCCCAAGCCTTGTTTTGCGGCCGACGGTACTAAGCGGCCCGGCGCATTTACAGCTAGCACTATTTATAGGTTTGCCGGTTATGAGTTTGCCCGAGGCAAGGCCGATCGCCCGCAGGTCGAGAGCCTCAATGCTCCGGTTCAAGCAGCCGGTAATGGGCGGCGAGCGCGATGGCATGGAAGCGGTTGCGCGCGCCAAGCTTTCGCGTCGCCGCGTTGAGGTGCAGCGTTGCGGTAGGCACCGCGCGGCCAATCTCACGCGCGACCTGCTTGGCCGTCAGTCCGGCAGCGGCCAGGCGCAGGCACTGGCGTTCGCGCGACGTCAGATGGACATGTTGGCAGGTGCGGATTCCAGCATCGAAACCGGCATAGACGGAATCATGCAGCAGATGACCCAGATCGCCGATCTCGGCGATGAAGGGTCTGGCTTCGGCCTCGAACCCGGCCTCCGGATCGGCACGGATAGCGGTGAAGGTGGCGAGATCGCCGCCGGCAAGGCGAATGGGTACGGTGACGCCGCAGGTCATCCTCGTGTCAAGCAGATAGCTGACCACAGGATCGTGCTTGGACTGAAGCACACGCTGCATGACGTTGCTCTGAACGCCGTTGTGCGACCAGAGAAACGGTCTCGATACCGCGAGCGCGGCCTCCTGCACCGGGTCGAGCTGATAATATCCGCCCTTGCACCAGAGATCCTGCATGTCGCGCGGCACGTTGCGCAGAGCCATCAGCGAGGGCGTGATAAGCTCGCCCTTGTGGCTGACCGGCACCGGCGTATAGTCGTAGATGAATGCGGTGAAACCGATGGGCTCCAGCACCTCCGTCGCCATCGCCATGGCAGCGTCGATGCTCATTCCAGTTCGGAACCGGCTCTCTAGATCGCCTGGAAGGCTTTGCATCCGGCAAGCTTACCCGCTGATGATTGCTTGTCAAATAGCCATGTCGGGCGACTGCTCAACAAATAGGCGGGAATAAGCCTGTCCGACCCTATCTATCTTAATAGCTATCCCGTCCGGCTTCGCTCGCCGTAGTCTTTTGCGATTGGGCGAAGTAGCGAACGCCGTTCGCAAACCCAGGACTGTTTTCAGCCGCGCGGTGGTCGATCGACCGGATTCAGCGCGGCAAAAGCCGACACGCCTCCATGAGGGAACAAATATGCGACCCCAAAAAGCATTTGCAGCGTTGATACCCGGGCTGGCTCTGCTCGGCGTGACGATGATGTCGCCGGCAAGCGGTGCCTTGGCCGCCGAGGGCAAGCCAGGCGGCACGCTCCGATTGCTGGCCAATGCCGCGGCAGGCACCGCCGATCCGCACATCAATTACACGCTGCAGTATTTCCAGATCAATTATGTCCTCTACGATGGCCTGGTGACCTACAGGAAGGCCGGAGACAAGACCGGCTTCGAGGTCGTCGCGGACCTGGCGGAAAGCCTCCCGCAGGTCGAGAACGGCGGCAAGACCTATGTCTTCAAGCTGCGCAAGGGCATCAAGTTCGCCGATGGCTCGGACGTCACGACCAAAGACGTGGTCGCTTCGTTCCAGCGCATCTTCAAGATCAGCGGGCCGACGGCCGGGACCTTCTACAAAGGCATCATCGGCGCGGATGCATGCTTGAAGGCGCCCGCGACATGCTCCCTCGAAGGTGGCCTGTCTGTCGACGATGCGGCCGGAACCATTACCTTCAACTTGGTCCAGCCGGATGCCGAGTTCCTGCAGAAGCTTGCCGTTCCACACGCGTCGATCCTGCCGGCGAGCGCGCCGCTCAAGGACGCCGGCACCGATCCGATTCCGGGCACCGGACCCTATATGATCGCCAGCTACGACCCCAACAAGCTGATGAAGATTGTGCGCAACCCTCACTTCAAGGAATGGAGCAAGGAAGCGCAGCCGGCCGGATATCCGGACGAGATCGACTATGAATTCGGCCTTACCGACGAGGCGGCGGTGACGGCGGTCGAGAATGGCCAGGCGGACTGGATGTTCGATCCGCCGCCGTCCGACCGTCTCGCCGAACTCGGCACCAAATATGCCAAGCAGGTCACGGTTCACCCGCTGACGGCGATGTGGTACGCGCCGATGAACACCAATCTGGCGCCGTTCAACGACATCCGCGTTCGCCAGGCGGTGAACTTCGCCATCGACCGCGCCGCGATCGTCAAGCTTTTCGGCGGCAGCAATCTGGCGCAGCCGGCCTGTCAAATCCTGCCGCCGGGCTTCCCGTCATTCGCAGCCTATTGCCCGTTCACCGCCAATCCGGGTGAGAAGTGGTCCGCGCCGGATATGGATAAGGCCAAGCAATTGGTTGCTGAATCGGGAACCGCAGGTCAGGAGGTGACGATCATCACCGAGGACACCACTGTCTCCAAGGCGATCGGCGTCTATCTGCAGGACGTGCTCAACCAGCTTGGCTACAAGACGTCGGTCAAGCCGATTTCGCAGAACATCCAGTTCACCTACATCCAGAACACCAACAACAAGGTGCAGATTTCGATCTCGCAATGGTTCCAGGATTACCCGGCGCCATCGAATTTCCTGCAGGTCTTGTTCAGCTGTGCCTCGTTTACGCCAGGTTCCGACGCCTCGGTCAATATTTCGGGGTTCTGCGACAAGTCGATCGACGCATCGATGGACGAGGCAGAGGCAGCCACCATCGCCGATCCGGCCAAGGGCGCGACACTCTGGACCGCCATCGACAAGGCGGTGACGGACAAGGCGCCGGTCGCCGTCCTGTTCACGCCGAAGCGGGTCGATGTCATCTCGTCCAGGCTGAAGAACTTCACCTTCAGCCCACAATTCTACTGGATCGTCAGCCAGTCTTGGGTGGAATAACCTCCCGGAGCCAATGCGACGGAGCGCCGCCGGCTCTCCGTCGCATTTCCTTTTCCGGCGGATCAGCGCATCTTTCAGGCCGAGATTTTTCCTAGGCAATCCTGTTCATGGTCAATGTCATTGCGGATCAGCCCGCCATCTCGGTTCGCCGGGCCACCGATGGCCCGTGGCGCACGGCATGGCGCAAGCTGAGAGGCGATCGTTCGGCAATATCGGCATTCGCCGTGCTCGTCGTCGTCGTGATCGCCTCGCTCGCGGCGCCGCTTTATGCGCGGTACGTCTCCGGCACCGATCCATTTGTGACCAATCTCAATGGCGAGGTCGTCGTCGATGGGGTGACCCAGCCGGTGCTGCAGCCCTCCACAGAAGGCCTTGGCCTCGGCATGACGCCGATCGGGCCGACGTGGCGCATCGGTCCCTACCTGCTCGGAGCCGACAACCAGGGCCGCGACGTCGCGGCGCGGCTGCTTTACGGCGGACGGGATTCGCTGTTGATCTCGGGTGCTGCAGCCGCGCTGTGCCTCGTCCTCGCGACGTTTCTGGGGGTCGTCTCCGGGTTCTTCGGTGGCATCGTCGACATCGGCCTGTCGCGCATTCTCGACGTGCTCTGGGCCTTCCCGATTTTCCTGCTGGCGATCTCGCTGTCGATCGTGCTGATTGCGCAGAGTATCCAGATCGGTCCATTCGAAATCCGCTCCGGCAGCCTGTGGCTACCGGTCTTCATCATCGGCATCGTCTATGTGCCCTATGTGGCGCGGCCGATCCGTGGCCATGTCCTGACCTTGATGCATGCCGAATTCGTGACCGCTGCGATCGGCCTGGGCGCGTCGCCCTGGCGCATCCTTTTGCGCGACATCATGCCCAATGTGGTGACCCGGATCATCGTTTTCGTGCCGTTGATCCTGGCGCTCAACATGATGACGGAATCCTCGCTGTCGTTCCTGTCGATCGGCGTGCAGCCGCCGGATGCCAGCTGGGGCACCATCATCCAGGACGGCCAGGGCCTGCTCTATTCGCGGCCGGTCGTTGCACTGGCGCCGGGGCTGGCCATCGTCATCACGGTCCTGGCCCTCAACATTCTGGGCGACAGCGTACGCGACGCGCTCGATCCGAAATCCTCGCCGAGGGGCGTCTAGTGGTTGCCGCGCTCGGCTTCCGGCTTGGCCAGATGGTGCTGGTCATGTTCGGCATAAGTGTCGTTGCTTTCCTGATTTTCTTTGCGACGCCGGGCGCCGATCCGTCAGCGCGCATTGCCGGCCGCAATGCCTCGCAAGAGACGTTGATCCAGGTGCGCCACGATTTCGGTCTCGACCGGCCATTGCCTGTGCAATATGGGCTGATGATGAACCGGCTTTTTGTCAGCCGTGATCTCACCTCCTTCGTCAATCGCGGGCAGCGCGTCATCCCGACCGTGATAAGCGCCATTCCGGTGACGCTGTCGCTGGTCGGCGGCGCGGCAGTGCTGTGGGTGCTGGGTGGACTGATTGTCGGGGTGATCGCAGGCGCAACGCGCGGTACATTCGTTGATCGCGCGCTGATGATCCTGAGCCTGGTCGGCGTGTCGATCCCGGTCTTCTGGCTGGGCGAGGTCGCCAACCTGCTGACACAAAGCCGCTGGCACGACAGCTGGCTGTTTTCCTGGGTTCCTCCGCTCGGCTACATCCCCCTGACCGAGAATCCCTGGGGCTGGTTCAAGGCGCTCGTCATTCCGTGGTTCACGCTGGCAACCCTCTATGTCGGCCTCTATGGACGGGTGCTGCGCGCAAGCCTGATCGAGATGATGCAGGAGGATTTCATCCGCACCGCCCGGGCCAAGGGGATCGGCGAGCGCCGGGTGTTGCTGCATCATGGCCTCAGGACCTCGCTGGTCGCGTTCGTTACCATGTTCGGCCTCGATTTTGGTGCCCTGGTCGGCGGCGGCGCACTGTTGACCGAAGTGGTCTTCGGATTGCAGGGTGTCGGGAAACTGACCTATGAGGCACTGCAGACCCTCGATCTGCCGATGATCCTGGCCACGGTGATCTACGCCGCCTTCTTCGTGGTGATGGCAAACTTCATCGTCGACGTCGTCTTCGTCATCATCGACCCGAGGGCACGCAATGTCGGCTGATGCTCCTCTTCTGGTGGTCAAGGACCTCACCGTCTCCTTCCGCAGCGACGAGGGCCTGGTGCGGGCGGTGGGAGGCGTCTCGTTTGCCGTCGAGCAGCGCGAGATCATCGGGGTGGTCGGCGAATCCGGTTCGGGCAAAAGCCAGACCTTGCTCGCCATCATGGGGCTGATCGACAGCCCCAACGCTATCGTCTCCGGTTCCATCCGTTTCATGGGACAGGAGCTGATCGGGCTCAGCCGGCGTGCGCTCGATGCCATTCGCGGCCGCCAGATCGCGATGATCTTCCAGGATCCGATGTCGGCGCTCACTCCTGTGCATACGATCGGCAACCAGATCGGCGAGCAGGTGCGCGCGCATGAAAAAGTGTCGGCGAAAGCCGCGCGGGCGCGGGCCGTGCAATTGCTGGATGCGGTCGGCATCGCAAATCCGGATCGGGTCGTCGACAGCTACCCGCACCAGCTTTCCGGCGGCATGCGCCAGCGCGCGGTGATTGCCATGGCACTCTCCTGCAACCCGGCGCTGCTCGTCGCGGATGAACCGACCACAGCCCTCGATGTTACCGTGCAGGCGCAGATCCTCGAGCTGATCGGACGATTGCGCGACCAGTTCGGCTCGGCGGTGATCCTGGTCACGCATGATCTTGGCGTCGTTGCCGAAGTCGCGGACCGGGTGCTGGTGATGTATGGCGGACGCTTTGTCGAGGAGGGCGGCAAGAGCAGCGTGTTCCGGGCGCCGCTGCATCCCTACACATGGGGCTTGTTCGGCTCGATCCCGCCGATGGGGGGACCACGTCCGGCCCGGCTTGCCGCTATCCCGGGGATTCCGCCCTCGCTCTCCAACCTGCCGAAAGGCTGCGCCTTCGGCCCCCGGTGTGCCTTTCGCCACGACGCCTGTCTGGTCCAGCTGCCGATCATGCAAGGCGAGAGCCATCGCGCCGCCTGCGTGTTGCCGGAGTCCATGCGCAGACAATTCGCTGTCCAGAAGGCTGGCGGCGTGGAGATGCAACGATGAATGCCGTGCCGCGCCCGCTGCTTCGCGCTGGCGATCTGTCGAAACGTTATAGCGTCGGCCGCTCGATCTTCCCGGCACAGCGCCGGACCGTACATGCGGTCGATAAGGTGTCTCTCGACATCTGGCCCGGGGAAACGCTCGGCATCGTCGGTGAGTCCGGTTGCGGCAAATCCACGCTTGGCCGGTGTCTGGTGCGTCTGACCGAAATCAGCTCGGGGTCGCTGGAATTCGAGGGCCGCGACATCAGCGATGCCTCCCAGCGCCAGCTTCGTCCGTTGCGGCGGCAGATGCAGATGGTCTTTCAGGATCCCAGCGCTTCGCTCAATCCGCGCCGGCGGGTCGGCGATCTGCTGGCCGATCCATTCCGTATCCATGAACGCCTCTCGGCATCGGAAATGGCGGATCGCGTGGCCGACCTTCTGCGCCGGGTCGACTTGTCGCCCCAGCACGCATCGCGCTATCCGCACGAATTCTCCGGCGGCCAGCGCCAGCGTATCGGCATCGCCCGTGCGCTGGCGCTGCGGCCACGGCTGATCGTGGCCGACGAGCCGGTCTCGGCGCTCGACGTGTCGATCCAGGCGCAGATCGTCAATCTGCTCGCCGATCTGCGCGAGGAGTTCAACCTGACCTATGTGTTCATCGCTCACGACCTTTCCGTGGTGCGTCAGATCTCGAGCCGTGTGGCGGTAATGTATCTGGGATCGATCGTGGAGAGTGGGCCGACCGACGAGGTCTTTGCGGCGCCCAGACACCATTACACCGCGGCGCTGCGTTCCGCCGTGCCGATACCCAGCATCGACCGGGCGCGGCGCGGGCGGTTGGTACTCAAGGGCGACCTGCCCAGCCCGATGAACCCACCTTCGGGATGCCGGTTCCACACCCGCTGCCCAGCCGCCACCTCCCTCTGCCGCAGCGAGCGTCCGCTTCTTCAAAGCATCGGCGATGGCCGCCTGGTTGCATGCCATCATCCAGCCGGCGGTTGAGAACACACGTTTCTCGTTCAGCTGCATCATCTGATCACGACCGCTCGGGCCGGGATTTCATCACGGCACGTCGGCTTCAGAGAGATCAGACGCCATCTGGACCCTGCACGATCCGGCCCTATGTTGCGCTTCGACGTCCGCGGCATGGGCACCGCGAGCCTAATACTAAAGTAACTGTTCTCGCGTTGCCGCGCGATGCTACGATTTGAGGGACGGGCATAGGCGGCCGTACAGCGCTGCGATTTTCCGCCGGAGAGGACGGAATATGGGAGGCCACTCTTCGTGCCGCAGCAGGCAGCCGCCGACATGTTGCTCGGTTGTCGACCATAAGGGAGGAAGTCACCAATGAAGATATCGTACCTGGCCTCGGCCGCGCTTCTTGCAGCGACTGCGATGCCTGCCGCAGCCGCCGAGATTTCTGACGGCAAGGTCAAGATCGGCATTCTCAACGACCAGTCCGGCGTCTATGCCGATTTCGGCGGCAAGTGGTCGGTCGAGGCCGCCAAGATGGCGGTCGAGGATTTCGGCGGCAAGGTACAAGGCGCGCCGATCGAGATCGTCAGCGCCGACCACCAGAACAAGCCGGACATCGCCTCCAACATTGCGCGGCAGTGGTATGATACCGAACAGGTCGATTCCATCATGGAACTGACCACCTCCTCGGTGGCGCTGGCCGTCCAGGGGATTTCCAAGGAAAAGAAGAAAATCGACATCGTCACCGGCGCCGCGACCACCGAGCTGACCGGCAAACAATGCTCGCCCTATGGCTTCCACTGGGCCTATGACACGCATTCGCAGGCGGTAGGAACCGGTGGCGCTCTTGTCCAGCAAGGCGGCGACAGCTGGTTCTTCGTCACCGTCGATTATGCATTCGGCTATTCGCTCAAGGAGCAGACCGCCAAGTTCGTCGAGAGCCATGGCGGCAAGGTGGTTGGCGAGGTGCGCTATCCGCTCGGCTCGACCGATTATTCATCCTTCCTGCTGCAGGCGCAATCGTCGGGCGCCAAGGTCGTCGGGCTGGCGAACGCCGGCCTCGACACCTCCAACTCGATCAAGCAGGCGGCCGAGTTCGGTATCGTGCAGGGCGGTCAGCGGCTTGCAGCGCTTCTGTTCACGCTGGCCGAGGTGCATGGGCTCGGCCTCGAGGCAGCGCAAGGCGTGGTGCTGACCGAAGGCTTCTACTGGGATCGCGATGACAAGAGCCGCGAGTTCGCCCAGCAGTTTTTCAAGCGCACCAACCGCATGCCGAACATGATCCAGGTCGCCACCTACTCGGCAGTGACGCAGTATCTGAAGGCGATCGACAAGGCCGGCACCGACGCGACTGAAGCCGTCGCCAAGGAATTGCATTCGATGCCGGTGAACGACGTCTTTACGGCGAACGGCAAAGTGCAGTCCGACGGCAACATGGTCCACGATATGTATCTTTATCAGGTCAAGTCGCCGAGCGAGAGCACCAAGGAATGGGACTATTACAAACCCCTTGCCACGATCCCCGGTAACGAGGCGTTCCTGAGCCCCAAGGAAAGCGGCTGTCCCACGGCCGGCGAGTGATTGGCGGGCCGATGGCGCCGCCCGAACCGAATGGGCCGCGGGTGGTGCTTTCCGCCCGGGGCCTGCGGCGCGACTTCGCCGGTTTCGTCGCGGTCAGGAATGTCGATCTCGACCTCTACCATGGCAACATCCACGCGCTGATCGGGCCCAACGGCGCCGGCAAGACCACCGTCTTCAACCTGCTTACCAAGTTCCTGCCGCCGACGAGCGGCAGGATCGAACTGCTCGGCCACGACATCACCCGCACGTCGCCGGCCAAGGTCGCGCGGATGGGCCTGGTGCGCTCGTTCCAGATATCGGCGGTGTTTCCGCATCTCAGCGTGCTCGACAATGTGCGCGTTGCGCTGCAGCGGCCGGGCGGGCTCAGCGTTCAGTTCTGGCGCTCGCTGGCAGCGCTCGATCGATTGACGCCGCGCGCCGAGGAGCTTTTGCGGTCTGTTGGCCTCGACGATGCCAAGAACAGGCCCGCCGCCGATCTCTCCTATGGTAGGAAACGCGTGCTCGAAATCGCCACGACGCTGGCGCTCGACCCGAAAGTGCTGCTGCTCGACGAGCCGATGGCCGGCATGGGGCATGAGGATGTGCGCACGGTTTCAGACATCATCCGCTCGGTCGCCAGGGATCGCGCCGTGCTGATGGTCGAGCACAATCTGACTGTTGTAGCCGATCTTTGCGACTGGATAACCGTCATGCAGCGCGGCGAAATCCTTGCCGCCGGCGACTATGCCACGGTCAGTCGCGACGAACGGGTGAGGATCGCCTATATGGGCACCGCCGATGAGTGACGCCGCGCCTCTTCTCGCAGTCCGCGGCCTCAACGCCTGGTATGGCGAAAGCCATGCGCTTCACGGCGTCGATCTGGAGGTCTTTCCAGGTGAAACGGTGACATTGCTGGGCCGCAACGGCGTCGGCAAGACCACGACATTGCGCGCCATTATCGGGCTGATCCGCCAGCGGACCGGCCAGATTGCTTTCGACGGCAAGGATCTGATGCGCCTGCCACTGCACCGGACGGCGCATCAAGGCATTGGCCTGGTGCCGGAGGAACGCGGCATCTTCGCGACGCTGACCGTGGACGAGAATCTGGTCCTGCCGCCGATCGTAGCCGAGGGCGGCATGAGCGTGGAGGAAATATTCGATCTCTTCCCCAATCTGAAGGAGCGCCGCAACAGCCCCGGCACCAGGCTGTCGGGCGGCGAACAGCAGATGCTGGCGATCGCGCGCATGCTGCGGACCGGCGTGAAAATGCTGCTTCTCGATGAACCGACCGAGGGACTGGCTCCCGTTATCGTGCAGCGCATCGGCGATCTGCTGGCGACGATGAAAAAGCGCGGCATGACAATCCTGCTGGTCGAGCAGAATTTCCGCTTTGCCAGCCGTGTCACCGATCGTTTCTATCTGATGGAGCACGGCAAGGTGGTGGCGGGCTTTCCGGTCGGCGAACTTCCGGATCGCATGACGCTGCTGCATGAAGTGCTGGGTGTATGATGGCGCCATGACGATGATCTTCGGAATACCCGTTCAGGCATTCCTCGGCCAATTGCTGGTCGGCCTCATCAACGGCTCTTTCTACGCAATGTTGAGCCTCGGCCTGGCCGTCATATTCGGCCTGTTGCGTGTCATCAATTTCGCCCACGGTGCGCTCTATATGCTCGGCGCCTTCATCGGCTATCTGCTGCTCACCCGGTTCGGCATCGGCTATTGGCCAGCTCTGATCCTATCGCCGCTGATCGTCGGCGGCTTCGGTGTCGTGGTCGAGCGCCTGGCGCTGTCGCGGCTTTACGATATCGACCCGCTTTACGGTCTACTTTTCACCTTTGGCCTCGCGCTCGTGCTCGAAGGCGTGTTCCGTTACTACTATGGGGTATCGGGAAGTCCTTATTCCGTGCCGCCGCTGCTCTCCGGCGGCACCAATCTCGGCTTCATGTTCCTGCCAAATTACCGCGGCTGGGTGGTGGTCGCCTCGATGATCGTCTGTTTCGGCACCTGGGTGCTGATCGAGAAGACCAAGCTGGGCTCCTATCTGCGCGCGGCAACGGAGAACCCCCGCCTGGTCCAGGCTTTCGGCGTCAACGTGCCGTTGCTGCTGACCCTTACCTACGGCCTCGGCTGCGCTCTTGCCGGTCTCGCCGGCGTTCTCGCTGCGCCGATCTATCAGGTAAGCCCGCTGATGGGATCTGATCTCATCATCGTCGTGTTCGCCGTTGTCGTGGTCGGCGGCATGGGATCGATCCTCGGGGCGATCGTCACCGGTTACATGCTTGGGCTCGCCGAAGGCCTGACCAAGGTTTTCTATCCCGAAGCCTCCAATCTGGTGGTCTTCGTCATCATGGCGATCGTGCTTCTGGTCCGGCCCGCCGGTCTTTTCGGAAGGGACGTCTGAGATGGCCGAACTCTCACTTCGCGAGACGCGCGCCAAAAGTTCGGTATGGCTTGAATGGACGCTGGTGGGGCTCGGCATCCTAGCGCTGCTGGTGGCGCCTTTCTTCGTCTATCCGATCTTCCTGATGAAAATGCTGTGCTTTGCGCTGTTTGCCTGCGCGTTCAACCTTCTGCTCGGCTACACCGGGTTGTTGTCCTTCGGCCATGCGACGTTCTTCGGCGGGGCAGCCTACTTCAGCGCATATGCGGTCAAGGTCTGGGGCTGGCCGCCGGAAGCGGGCATCCTGCTCGGCGTCCTGGGTGCCGCGCTGCTTGGCCTTGTCATGGGCTTCTTTGCCATCCGCCGGCAAGGCATCTATTTCGCCATGATCACGCTGGCGCTGTCGCAGATGTTCTTCTTTTTCTGCGTGCAGGCGCCGTTCACCGGAGGTGAGGACGGCATCCAGGGCGTGCCGCGCGGCAGGCTGTTTGGAATGCTCGACCTGAACGTCTCGATGAACATCTACTATTTCGTTCTGGCGGTCTTCCTGATCGGCGTGTTCGCCATCTGGCGCATCATCAACTCGCCTTTCGGCATGATCCTGCGTTCCATCCGCGAAAACGAGAGCCGGGCGATTTCGCTTGGCTATTCCGTCGCCAACTACAAGCTGGCGGCTTTCGTCATGTCGGCAACATTGGCCGGGCTGGCCGGCGCGCTCAAGGCGATTGTTTTCCAGTTTGCCACGCTCACCGACGTCACCTGGCAGATGTCGGGCGAGGTGATCCTGATGACGCTCCTCGGCGGCATCGGCACCATGGTCGGGCCGATCATCGGCGCCAGTCTGGTCGTCGGCCTGGAAAACACGCTCGCCACCTCGAATTTTCCGGTGACCATCGCCACCGGCCTGACCTTCATGGTCTGTGTGCTGGTTTTCCGGCGCGGTATTGTCGGTGAGGTCTATGCGCGGTTTCTCGGGCCAAAAGGTGACGCGAAAGACTGAAATGGCTCAGCGCCGCCTCGCTACGCGATGCGTACGCCTTGCGCGTCGAGAAGCACGCAGCTCAGCGGGTCGAAGCAGACATCGACCGTTTCGCCCTCACGCAGCGGCTGGCCGTCGATCAGCGTGTTGGCGCGCACCGGCGTGCCAGCGCCGATGTCGATCTCGTAGACCGCATTGCCGCCGAGATAGGAGGTCGAGACTATTCGTCCCGCCAGCCTGTTGGCAGCACCCGCCGCGCCAACGGTAAGCTTCTGCGGGCGAACGACGACAGTGATCGCGCTGCCGGCCGTGAGCGCCTTCGGCGCGGCCGCCTTTACGACATGGCCGCTGGCCAGCGCGATCGTCGCCATCTTGCCGTCCATCGCCGTCACGCTGCCGGGCAGCATGTTGGCCTTGCCCAGGAAATTGGCGACAAATGCGGTGGCCGGCTGGTCGTAGACCTGCGCGGGGGAACCGATCTGCTCGATCAGGCCGGCGTTCATCACGACGATGCGGTCGGACATCGACAAGGCTTCTTCCTGGTCGTGCGTCACAAAGATGGCGGTGATGCCCGTCTCTCGCTGGATTTTCTTGATCTCGACGCGCATGTCCTCGCGCATATTGGCGTCGAGCGCCGACAAGGGCTCGTCTAGCAGCAGCACTTCCGGTTCGAAGACGATGGCGCGGGCCAGTGCGATGCGTTGCTGCTGGCCGCCCGAGAGCTGTGACGGCAGCTTTGTCTCACTGCCGGGCAGCCGCACCATATCCAGCGCCTTCTTGACCCGGCGCACGATTTCCGGTTTCGGCACGTTCCGGTATTTCAGCCCGAATGCGACGTTGTCGAAGACGTTCTTGTGTGGAAAGAGCGCGTAGTTCTGGAACACCAGGCCGATGTTGCGCTTGTAGATCGGGATGTCGTCGACGCGCTTTCCGCCGATCGAGATCTGCCCGCTGGTGATATCCACCAGGCCGGCGATCGATCGCAGGATCGTGGTCTTGCCGCATCCGGACGGCCCCAGCAAGGTGACGAAACTGCCCTTGCGGATCGCCAGTGAAAAATCGCGCACGGCGGCGAACTTGCCGTAGAAAATATCGATGTCGCGAAACTCGACCGCAGGCCTTCCTGTCGGCTGGCTTTCGCCCCGAGCGAGCGGGTCGCGATCAGCCCCGGCCGATGCCGGCCGGGGCTGATCGTGGCTGTTATCGTCATGCACCTTTCGACACCCTGTCCCATTGCTTGGTCCAGGCGTCTTCGTTCTTCGCCCAGTAGAGCGGATCGGCGAAGGTCAGCGACTTCATCGATCCGGTCGGGTCGAAGGCCGGAAGCGCTGCGATCTTGTCGGTCAGCTTCACCTTGGTCGGATCAAGCGAGGGTGGATAATTCTGGCCTTCGGCGACAGCGATCGACGTGGCCGGATCCAGCATGAAGTTGATCAGTTCCTCGCATTCGGCCATCGGCGATCCCTTGAGCACCAGCATGTCCTCCATCCATGCGTATGAGCCGGCGGGGTCGAGATAGCCGATCGGCTGGCCCTGCTGCTGCAGGGCGGCGACGCGTCCGGACCAGGCATCGGTAACGACGATTTCGTTGCGCGACAGGAGGTCCATCAGTTCCGCGCCGGAACTCCAGAACTTCTTGGCCAGGTCGCGGGTCTCGCGAACCTTGGCCCAGACCGCATCCATGTCCTGGATGTTGTTGGGGTCCTGTTTCGTCTGCAGCGCCGCATACCAGACGCGCGTCGTCATATCGGCGTAGCCGCCGACCTTGCCGGCATATTTCTTGTCGGTAAGCAGGTTGGCGCCCTTTTCCTTGGCTTCCTCCGGCGAGATGACCTTGTTGTTGTAGGCGATGCCGGTGGTGCCGTAATCATATGGCACTGCCGACAGCTTCGGCGTGATCTTGCGGAACGGCTCGATCATGGCGGTCAGCACATTCGCCATGTTCGGAATGTTCGCCTCGTTGATCTCCGAGTTGAAGCCGCCATTGACGTATTTGATGTAGTAGTTGACGCCGGAAGAATGGACGATCTGGAAGTCGCCCGGCTTCGACGTCTTGATCTTGGTGATGATCTCGTTCTCGTCGCCAAAGGTGCCCTGGACGACCTTGACCTTGGACTTGGCGGTGTAGGGCTGGAACGCGTACTTATCGATCGCCTCCTGCACCACGCCGCCCCATCCGTCGAAGCGCACTTCCGAAACCGCGGCCAGCGCGCGTCCCATCCAGGGCATGGAAAGCCCGGTGGCGGCGGCAGCGGCGGCCGTCAGCGTCAGGAATGATCGCCGGCTGATGTCGCCATTGGCATAGCGTTCGTTGAGCCGTTCCAGTCGTTTGGTGGTTGTCAGTTTCATTTTCATTCTCCCATTTTCATTTTCACTTGCCTGCCTTGAACCAGGTGAGGCTTTGCAGGATGAGCCCACCAGTCAAGGGAATGCCGACCGTCAAAAGGATCATGACAGTGCCCAGCGCGTTCACCTCGGGGCTGATCGAGATCTTCAGCATCGAGAGGATTTGCGTCGGCATGGTCTCGACGCCCGCCGGTCGCCAGAACAGGCTGGCCGAGGTGTTGTCGAACGAGATGGTGAAGGCGAGCAGCACGCTGGCAAGCACTGCGGGAATGAGCAGCGGCAGCGTGATCTCGCGGAATGTCGACACACGCGGCGCCCCGAGCGACAGTGCCGCCTCCTCATAGGAACGTTTAATGCCGACCATGCGCGCCTGAACGATCAGCACCACGTAGGGGAGCGTGAGCAGAATGTGGCCGAGCACCAGAAGCGTCATGCTGCGCGGTTGGTCGACGGCTTTGATCATGACCAGCAGGCCGACGCCCAGTATCGTCTCGGGGACCAGCGCGGGAAGAATGACAAGCGTGTTGATCGCCTGCTTGCCACGGAACTCGAAGCGCACCAGCGCCAATGCCGCCATGATGCCGAGCAGCGTCGTCACCGTTGCCGTCACCAGGGCAATCCACATCGATGTCCGGAAGGCATCGAGGACTGGCCCGTTGGTGAGCAGCTTCTCGTACCAGCGCAGGCTGAAGCCGGTGAGGGGAAAGCCGCCAAACATCGAGGCGTTGAAGGAAAGCACGACCGTGGCGAGGATCGGCGCGAACATGAAGACATAGACGCACACCGTGATCGCGCCGGTTAGCCGCCACGCCCATCTGCCTTCGCGATCGGGATGCTCCGCTCTCATGCACTGAGACCCTTCATGATCTGCGACAGGCCCATATAGCGGCTGTAGGCGGCCGCGGCCGCACCGAGCAGAACGAACAGGACGATGGAAAGCGTGGCGCCCATCGGCCAGTTGAGCTGCCCCATGATGGTGTCGTAGATCAGGTTGCCGAACAGCGCGTCGCGGCTTCCCCCGAGCAATTGCGGCGTCACATAGGAGCCGGCCGCCAGCACGAAGCAGAGCAACAGTCCGGCGCCCAGCCCCGGAATCGACAGCGGCAGGGTCACTTCGCGGAACGCCTGTGCGCTGGTGCAGCCCATCGAGCGGGCGGCGGCGATCAAGGTGCGGTCGATGCCCTCCAGGCTGACATAGACGTTCAGGATCATGTAGGGCAGCAGAAAATGCAGCAGCCCCATGATGACGGCGCCCTCGGTGTAGAGCATCGGCAACGGCTCGTTGATGACCCCCAGCCGGATGAGCACGACGTTGATCAGCCCCTGTTCGCCGAGAATGTGGATCCACGAGAATGTCCGGATGGTGAAGCTGATCCAGAACGGCACGATGAGCAGCAACAGCAGCAGCCATTTGTGCTTGAAAGTCGTGGCCCAGATGAAATAGGCGGGGAAATAGCCAAGGATCGCGCAGATCACAGCGGTGATGGCGCCGACGCGAACGGTCTTCCAAAGAAAGCCGTGATAGTAGCTGTCGGTGAGGAATTCCTTCCAGTTGTCGAAGGTCAGCACCGCCGACTCCACCCCAGCGGTAACGAAGGTGAAAAACGTGTAGACAGTCATCATCGCGATCGGCAGCAGCAGAAGCAGGGTAAGCAGCAAAAGCACGGGCGCGACGAGGACCCAGGCCAGTCGCTGATCATATAATTTCCACCCTTTGGTCACGACCCGTCCAACCACTTCATGTCCAAGCCGCCATCACCGGGCTCGGCTCCGGACTAGATTGGGCGATCGGCGTTCAGGTGTCCACTCTGCATATGGCTCCTGCACAAATTCTGTGCAGGGCCACCGCGCGACCGTCGCCCTGCTGGATTTAACAAATTGCTCGGGTTCGCCTGCGCATTGATTAAATCAGATATCCCGATATACAGGATAATTTCGGATATAGATTTGGCATGGGCCCGGGCATTTTATGAGTCGCAATTTTCTGGTGATTGAACCTGAGGAAGGCATTGCCGTGCTCAAGGGGCTTGCCTCCTCGGCGCGTATCTCGATGCTGAAACTGCTGCATGAGAAGGGGCCGATGAATGTCAACGAAATCGCCGCCGTGCTGTCGCTGCCGCAGTCGACCGTCTCGACCAACATCCAGGTGCTGGAGGATGCGGGGCTGATCCGCACCGAGAACCTGAAAGCGAAGAAAGGCAGCCAGAAAATCTGTTATCCGACGGCCGAAGAAGTGCTCGTCGTGTTCAAGAGCGAATATCGTGCGGTCAAGAACGACGCGATCGAAGTGTCGATGCCGATCGGGCTTTACACCGGCTTCGAGGTTACCGCGCCCTGCGGCCTTTGTTCGCCGGACGGCATCATCGGCTTGCTCGATGTACCGAACACTTTCCTCGATCCGGATCGTATGAAAGCCGGGCTGTTGTGGTTCACCCGCGGTTTTGTCGAATACCAGTTTCCCAATAATGCCAAGCTCGCCAATGCCGAGATCACCGAGCTCGAAGTGGCGATAGAGCTGTCTTCGGAAGTGCCGGGCACCAGCGCCGATTGGCCCTCGGACATCACGCTGACGATCAATGGCGTCGATGTCGGCACCTGGACGTCGCCGGGGGATTTCGGCGACAAGCGCGGCGTCTTCACGCCGTCCTGGTGGAAACTCAAGGGTTCGCAATACGGCAAGCTCAAGAACTGGCGAATTGCCAATGACGGCACCTATGTCGACGGCCTCAGGATTTCCGAAACCGGCCTCGCCGCACTCGATCTGAAGAGCCATCATTCAATCCGCGTCCGTATCGGCGTCAAGGACGACGCCAAGCGCCCCGGCGGGATCAACATTTTCGGCAAGGGCTTTGGAAATTACGATCAGGACATCCTGCTCCGGATCAAAACTGGTTGATATCATGAAACCGGGTTCTGAAGATAACGCAGCAATTTCAATGAACTGGCTTTCTGCTGAGCCAAAACCTTCGTCTAATTGTCCTACTTTTGGCTATTTTGGCTTGACGAAGGGCTGCCAATTCCTCTTTGATATCGGGCAAGATGATTTAAATCATCGTTTGTGATATCGATGGGAGGAATGCATGAAGGCAGCCGTTACGGCACATCCGCATTATGTTGTCTCGGAAATCGATCCGAGGCTCTACGGATCCTTCATCGAGCATCTCGGGCGGGCAGTTTATACCGGCATCTACGAGCCAGGCCATCCGACGGCGGATGCCAATGGCATGCGTCAGGACGTCATCGATCTCGTCAGAGAACTTAATGTTCCGATCGTCCGCTATCCCGGCGGCAATTTCGTCTCCGCCTACAATTGGGAAGACGGCATCGGCCCCAAGGAAGAGCGCCCGGTGCGGCTCGACCTCGCCTGGCATACGTCGGAAAGCAACGAAGTCGGCCTGCACGAATTTGCCGATTGGTGCACCTCCGCCAACACCGAGATGATGCTTGCCGTCAATCTCGGCTCGCGCGGTCTTGACGAAGCCCGCAACCTTCTGGAGTACGCCAACCATCCCGGCGGCAGTAAATGGAGCGACAAGCGCATCGCCAATGGCCGCAAGGAGCCCTTCGACGTCAAGCTCTGGTGCCTCGGCAATGAAATGGACGGCCCCTGGCAGATCGGCCACAAGACCGCGGACGAGTATGGCCGCTTAGCGCATGAGACGGCCAAGGCAATGCGCGCCTTCTCCAAGTCGCTCGAGTTGGTGGTCTGCGGCTCTTCGAATGCCAAGATGCCGACCTACCCTGAATGGGAAGCGACGGTTCTCGACCATACCTACAACGAGGTCGACTACATCTCGCTGCACATGTATTTCGACAACGAAGCCAACGACGCTTCGAACTATCTCGCCATGAGCGAAAAGCTCGACGACTACATTGTCTCGGTCGCCGGCGTCATCGACTATATCAAGGCCAAGAAGCGCTCCAACAAGCAGGTCTACATCTCGTTCGACGAATGGAACGTCTGGTACCATTCCAAGGAGCAGGACAAGAAAATCCTCGGCGGCAGCGACGGCTGGCCATTCGCCCCGCCGTTGCTCGAAGACATCTATAATTTCGAGGATGTGCTGCAGGTCGGCCTGATCCTCAACACCTTCATCCGCCGTTCCGATGTCGTCAAGATCGCCTGCCTGGCACAACTGGTCAACGTCATCGCGCCGATCATGACCGTTCCGAATGGCCCGGCATGGCGGCAGACGATTTTTTATCCCTATCTGTTTGCTTCTAACTACGGCCGCGGCAATGCGCTGGATCTCAAGGTGGAAAGCCCGACCTATAAATCCACCGTTGCGGGCGACGTCGCCTACGTCGACATTGCCGGCGTGCACGACACGAAGACCGGCCACGTCACCTTCTTCGCCGTCAACCGCCATTCGAGCGAGGCAATCGAAACAGTGGTCGACCTCACCGGCTTCGGCGCAGCGGAAATCGTCGATCACCGGGTCGTGGCGCACGCCGATCTGAAAGCCGTCAATTCGGCCGAGAACCCAGGCAATGTCGGCCCAAGGAAGGGTGAGGGCGCCTCACTCGCCGGCGGCAAGCTGAGCCTGTCGCTGCCGGCCTATTCCTACCAGGTCATTCGCCTGAGGCTCTGAGTTCAGGCGGATCATCGAGACAAGCGCAAGCGCTGAGGAGGAGCGTCGACGTGACGGCCGATATCGAGATCAGAAACGTGAGCAAGCAGTTCGGTGCCATGACGGTGCTGGATCATCTGTCGCTCTCCATAAGGGCACGCGAATTCATCGTGTTCCTGGGGCCGTCCGGTTGCGGAAAATCGACGCTTCTTCGAATGATTGCCGGTCTCGAAGCTGTCGATAGCGGTGAGATTGCCATCAACAATGAGCGCATTGATCATCTGCCGCCGGGCAAGCGCGGCATTGCCATGGTGTTCCAGTCCTATGCGCTTTATCCGCATATGACGGTGCGCGACAACATGGCCTTCGGGCTTGCGAATATCGGCGTTCCAGGCAAGGTCATCGAGGCGCGCATCAACGAAGCCGCCCGCATCCTCGAAATGCCGCATTTGCTCGATCGCAAGCCGGGCCAGCTCTCCGGCGGTCAGCGCCAGCGCGTCGCCATCGGCCGTGCGATCGTCAAGGAGCCGAAGGCGTTCCTGTTCGACGAGCCGCTCTCCAATCTCGATGCGGCGTTGCGCACCCGCACCCGCATCGAACTTGCCCAGCTTCATCAGCGCCTGCAGTCGACGATGATCTTCGTCACCCACGACCAGGTCGAGGCAATGACGCTGGCCGACCGCATCGTCGTCATGAACAATCGCAAGATCGATCAGATCGGCACTCCGATGGAGATCTACGAGCGTCCGGCGACCAAATTCGTCGCAGGGTTCGTCGGTGCGCCGGCGATGAACTTCGTTGATGCGACGCTCAACAAATCCGGCGAGAACGCCACGGCCAGGTTTGCGGACGGCATCTCGGTGCAGACCGAGATCGCCTCCAGCCAATTGACCGATGGCAAGTACACTTTCGGCATCCGTTCGGAAGACGTCCGTATCGTTGCCGCCGGACAGGGCAATGCCGATGGCGTGGTCGATGTGCTCGAGCGGCTCGGCGAACGCACCCTGATCTACGCGCGGCTGGGCGATGGCCAGCAGATAGTCGGTTCCGATGCCGGCAACAGTCGCGTCGCCGTCGGCGACAGGATCGGGCTCGCCTTCGACGGCCAGAAATCGCATCTGTTCAATGAGACCGGCCGCGCCTGGCATGCGAGGGAGGCCTGAGATGGTTGACCGGCTGGCGATGTCCCCGACCGCGACGCTTGCTGTCGGCGCCAGAACGCCGACCGCCGACATCTATGCGCCGCAATGGCGAAACTTCATTTTCGTTGCGCCATTCTTGTTCTTCTTCACGACGCTGCTGCTCTTCCCGCTGCTCTGGGGGATGTGGCTGAGTTTCCACAAGGCCGACACGTTCTCGTCCGGAAATTTTGTCGGTTTCGGCAATTACGTCAGGCTGTATCACGACAAGGTCTTCCTGCAATCGATCTGGAACACCTTCTACTTCGTGCTGCTGACGGTGCCGACGCTGGCGCTGATCGGTATTTTCCTGGCGCTTTGCCTCAATCGCCGGACGCGCACTGCTGCGGTTTTGCGGACGCTGTTCTTTTCCTCGTCGGTGCTGTCGGTCACCATCGTCACGCTGATCTGGCGCATCGTCTTCATTCCGAATGTCGGCCTGTTGTCGACGATCTACGGATGGTTCGGCGCGACCGCGCCGGCTTTCATTTCCGATCCCAACCTGGCGATGGTCGGCATCGCCATTGCCACCATCTGGTGGTGCATCGGCCTGCCGATGATGCTCTTTCTCTCGGCGCTCCAGCAGATTCCGCAGGATATCTACGAGGCGGCGGCGCTGGACAATGCCAATCGCTGGCAGACGCTACGCTCGATCACGCTGCCGTCGATCAAGCGGACCTTCATCCTGGTGATCATTATCCAGATCGTGCTGCAATTCCAGCTGTTCGGCCAGGCTTGGCTGATGACGCGGGGCGGTCCGAACAACCTGACCAAGCCGATCGTGCTCTACATCTACGACACCGCATTCCGCCGCTGGGATCTCGGCCTGGGCGCCGCTGCATCGGAAATCCTGTTCATCCTCATCCTGATCGCGGCCATGGCCCAGTACCTGGTGACACGCAGCAGGGGAGACCAGGCATGAGCGCTCCAGCCGCTTCCATCAAGGGACGGGCATTTGGCGACCATTTGTTATTGGCCCTGGTCCTCCTGCTTTCGATCGTCATGATCGCGCCGGTTCTGTGGGTCATCGGCCTGTCACTCAAGGACAATGCGGAGCTGATGGCAGATCCGAATTCGGTGTTTCACGCGCCCTATACGCTGAAGAACTACATCAACACGGTCGGCACCTCGTCGGTGTTCATCTGGGTGCGCAACAGCATCATCGTCTCGGGCGGATTGACGCTCGGCACCTTGATCCTGTCGTCGCTCGCCGGCTACGGCTTTGCACGGCTGAATTTCCCCGGCCGAGACGTGCTGTTCGTGATCGTGCTGTTCGGCCTGGCGGTCCCGGAGCAGGCCGTGCTCGTCGCCCGTCACCAGATCTTCAGCATGCTGAAGTTCCACAACACCTATCAAGGGCTCATTCTGCCGGGCCTTTCGGCTCCGTTCGGCGTCTTCCTGATGACCCAGTATTTCAAAGCCATCCCGAAGGAGTTGGACGAAGCCGCCATGCTCGATAACGCCAGCCGGCTCAGGATTTTCTGGAAGGTGCTTCTGCCGCTCACGCTGCCTGCGCAGGCAACGCTCGGCATCTTTACCTTTCTCGGCGCGTGGAACGATTATTTCTGGC
Organism: Mesorhizobium sp. M1403; assembly: GCF_040317695.1. Classification (NCBI taxonomy): domain Bacteria; kingdom Pseudomonadati; phylum Pseudomonadota; class Alphaproteobacteria; order Hyphomicrobiales; family Phyllobacteriaceae; genus Mesorhizobium; species Mesorhizobium sp. M1403. Next base: position 115,069 of record NZ_JAMYKY010000009.1, read on the forward strand.
CGCTGATTTCGGCAACGAGGAAGGACATGTTCACGCTGACGGTCGGCATGGCCTCGACGCAGACCAACTTCGCCCAGTCCGAAGGCATCGGCTTCCTGATGGCGCAGGCGGTGTTTGCCGGTGCACCGATCCTGATCGTCTACCTGTTTTTCCAGAAATACATCGTCACGGCGGTCTCCGGCGCTGCGGTGAGATAACGAAGATTGCCTGACGGCCGGGGGGAATGCGCAGCGATTGAAGCACGAAGGCCAATCCAGGGTGGAGCGGCGGAAACTCAGTAGGAGGAACTGATATGAAACTGAAGAAAATGCTGTTTGCCGCAGTCTCTGCGGGCGCAATGATGCTCGCAAGTCCAAGCTTCGCCGCCACGGAACTCAGCGTGCAGCGCTTTTTCGGTGCCTGCGATGCCGATTTCGGCACCAACACCGATCCCACCAAAGCCGTTGGCGAATGCGGCATCATCACCTCGCTGATCAACAAGTTCAACGCCGACAATCCCGATGTCCACGTCAACGTAACCACCGTGGAATGGCCCGGCTATGATCAGCTGACCGCGCAGTTCGCTTCAGGCGACGCTCCAGACATCGTCACAATCCATGAATCCGTACTGTCGGATTATCAGTCGAAGGGCCTGTTGATGCCACTCGACGATCTCTTGAAGTCAGTCGGCGTGACACCCGACGCCTTCACCGACGCGGCGCGCAATGGCGCCACCAAAGACAGCAAGATCTATGGCCTGCCGATCGACAGCTGGACGATGCTCTATCACGTCAACATGGATCTTTTCAAACAAGCCGGCCTCGTCAATGCCGACGGCACGCCGATTTTCCCAAAGTCGCCCGAGGAACTGCTCGCCCAGGCCGAACAGTTCAAGCAGAAGACGGGCAAGCCTTATTTCGTCCAGAACCTGACCAATGAGACTGCGCTCTACACACGCAATCTCTACACTTATCTTTTCCAGCAGGATTCCGATTTCTTTGCCGATCCGAAGCATGTGAAGTTGAATACGCCGGAAGCCAAGAAGGTGGTCGAGATGTACAAGGCGATCTTCGAGAAGGGCTACACCACCAAGGACCTCGATTATGGCGGCTCGATCAATGCCTTCCTTGCCGGCGAGGGTGGCGTCCACCTCAACGGCACCTGGGTGGTCGGCGATTACAACGCCCAGTCCGAAACCAAGGGTACGGCGCTCAACAAGGGCGGCTATGCGGTTTATCCGTATCCGCAGCTGTTTGGCGGCACCCACGCGCAATATGCCGACGGCCACACCTGGGCCGTGTCGCAGAAAGACCGCACGCCTGAACAGATCGCGGCCATCGGCAAATTCCTGAAGTTCTTCGCCGACAACGATTTTGAGTGGTCGCGCACCGGTCACCTGCCGGCCTATAAGGCCGTCATCACCTCGGACGCCTTCAAGGCCCTGCCGCATCGCAACACGATCTCTGCGGTCGCCGACCTCGGCAAGCCGCTGCCGTCGGCCGTACAGCGCCAGTTTGCGATCCAGGACATTATCGGCGAAGAGATGAGTGCAGCAATCAGTGGCCAGAAGGACGTCGACACCGCCCTTGCCGACATGGAAAGCCGCGTCAACGAATTGCTCGCCAACATTTGACCACGGGTTTCGAAAGGCCCTCCCAAGGCGCCCCCGCGGCTGGAAACGGCCGCGGGGTTTTGGCGAGGTGGTGGTTATTGTCCTCGAATTGCGCGACTTGCCGCTGGCGACCGGGTCAAACACGCCAGCCACGGCGCCGCAACCTCGGCAGCAGCCGACGCAAGCCCTGGCTGGCGGATTCCGCTAGAACGCCGCGGCCATGGGCATTGCGACTTTGTTGGGGATCTGGATGTCGATCTCCAATCTCGACGTCGTTTCGCCGTGATCCATGCTCACCTGCAGGAAATCCTGGTCGACCTGAACATGCCGGGCGATCACCGCCATGATCTCCTCGCGCAACACGGAGACGAGATCGGGCTGGTTGCGGCTTCGACGCTCGTAAGCCAACAGCAGTTGCAAGCGCTCGCGCGCCACGGGTGCGCTGCCGCGGCGCTTGAAGATATCGAGCAGGTTCATGCTGCCCTCCTTCCCAACAGCCGGTCGAGGAGGCCCCTCCGCTCGAAAGGCAGAATGACCGGCAGGTCCTCGCCCTCGAGTCTTCTTGCCGCGTCGATATAGGCGCGTGCGGCGGGGTTGGTGTTTTCGCTGAGCGTAACCGGCGCGCCCACATTGGATGCGCGCAGCACGTCCTGGCTCTCGGGAATTATTCCCAGCAGAGGCGTGGACAGGATCTCGAGCACGTCATCGATGCTGAGCATCTCGCCGCGGGCAGCGCGGGCAGCGTCGTAGCGCGTGACGAGGACGTGTTTGGCAATCGATTCACCTTGCTCTGCTTTCATCGTCCTGGAGTCGAGCAGGCCGATGATGCGATCGGAGTCGCGGACCGAGCTCACTTCCGGGTTGGTCACGATAACCGCCTCGTCGGCAAAGCGCATCGCAAGCTGCGCGCCGCGCTCTATGCCGGCCGGGCTGTCGCAGAAGACATAGTCGAAAACCGAGCGCAGCTTGTCGATGACATCGGCGACGCCTTCCTCGGTGAGAGCATCCTTGTCGCGCGTTTGCGAGGCCGGCAGCAGGAACAGCGTGTCGAGCCGCTTGTCACGGATCAGCGCCTGCGAGAGCTTGGCGGTTCCCTGAATGACGTTGACGATATCGAAAACAACGCGCCGCTCGGCGCCCATGATCAGATCGAGGTTGCGCAGGCCGACATCGAAGTCGACGAGGGCCACCCGCTTGCCGGTTTTCGCGACCGCGGCGCCGAGAGCGGCCGTCGAGGTCGTCTTGCCGACACCCCCTTTGCCGGATGTGACAACCACTACCTTGCCCATATTTGTGCCTCCAATGTTGTTAGTTGAGCGGTGCGACGCAAAGTGCGCCGTCCTCGAGAAAGGCCTGTACCGGCCTTCCTCGCGAGGAGGCGTCCATCTCCTCGGCGGTGCGGTACCAGCCGTCTACCGCCAGAAGTTCGGCTTCATTTTTCCGGCAAAAGATACGAGCCGCGGAATTTCCGGTGGCGCCGGCGAACGCACGTCCACGCAGCGTGCCGTAGACGTGGATCGATCCTCCGGCGATGATCTCGGATCCGGAACTGACGGAGCCGACAATGACCACATCGCCATCGGGGTGAAAGATCGACTGGCCGGAGCGGATCGGTGCCTTGATCATCAATGAGTTCGGCGCCTGCGGCTCTTCCGTGTTGGCCTCAGCGGCGGCTTTCGGGTCCGGCTGCACGTAAAGCGCGTCAGCGGTGGCCTCCTTGGCGCCAACGAGGAGCGGCGGCAGATCAGCGTCGAGACCAACATTGCCGTCCGCCTCGATCGCGTAGATGCGAATCCCGCGCTCCGCGAGCTGTGAGACCAGATCTCCGATCTCGCCCGCCTCGGGCTTGAGTATATTCAGGTCGAGCACGACCGGGCGACCGGCAAAGAAGCCGGGAGAGTTTTCGGTCCAGTGATCCAGGCTTTGCAGCCATTCCCCCAACGGGGCCTCAGGGGTGAGGGTGAAGGCTACAAACGAGCGCGCTCGAAAGCGTATGGACTTGTTTTGGATGGGAGCGACGCAGGTCACAGAGGCGAGTCCTTACTGATTGGTTAAGGCTAGCCCGGCATGGTTAACGAAAAGTTAATGGCGGCTTTCCGAGGCTTCCATTCTTGCTGTTTCGGAGCACCAACGGTCGATCTGATTGGGCCCTGGAGACCCTCGCCCTTGCCGAAGACCGGCCGAAGGGCGGAAATGAGGCGTTGCGACGGTGCGGAGGTGCCATTCGACCTCCGCACCGCAATCGCCATGGCACTTTTGTCAGTTACCCATCATCTGCTTGGCGTTTTCCGGCGTGATCGCCGTCGTTGCAACGGTGACCGTCGGCTCGACGGATGTGGCGCAATCGAGAAGAACCGACTTTGCCATATCGATCGCCTCCTTGGCGCCCGTCGGATAAGTGAAGGTTGCAGCCCATTCGCCTTCGGCAACGGCCCGGATGCCGCCGGCAGGACCTGGCAATCCGTCGGTGCCGATGATCTTGATCTGCCCTTCCTTGCCGGCGCCCTTGGCGGCAAGGCGCGCTCCGGCGGCCATCATGTCGTTGCTGGCGTAGACCATCTTGATATCGGGATTGGCCTGCAGCATGGCTGCGAACGCCGTCTGTGCCTTGTCCGGCAGCCAGTCCGCCGCCTGCTCAGCGACGACCTTGATCTTGTCGTTCTCCTTGACGCCGTCCTTGAAGCCGTTGAGCCGTTCCACGGCAGGGGTCGAACTGGGCAGCCCTTCCAGAACGGCAACTTCACCGCCGTCAGGAAGCAGTTTCGTGGCGGTGTATTTGCCGGCTTCGAAGGCGATCTTGTAATTGTCGCCGCCAATAAAAGCCGTGTAGTCCTTGCCCGGATCGCCAACCGTCTTGCGGTCGAGCTCGATGACGGGGATGCCGGCCTCCATGGCCCGCTTCACCGCCGGCGTCAGCGGCGATGCTTCGAAGGGCGATATCAGCAGCAGGTCGACCTTCTGGGTGATGAAATTGTCGACCTGTGAGGTCTGGGTGTTCACGCTGCCGGCGCCATCGGCGATCTGCAAGGTGAACTGGGACACTGCCTTGGCGGCGGCGGTGAGTTCGTCATTGACGTGCTGGCGATACGGCTCGGCATTGTTGGCCTGAGAAAAGCCGATTACGAATTCGCCGGTCTTGGAGCAAGCCTTGACCAATGGTTCCGCAGCTTGAGCCCCTCCGGCGGCTGCGAGAAAGGTCCCGGCAAGCAGACACGTTTGCCAGGCCCTTTGTCTGCTATTGCGTGTGCTCCTGATAACCATGGTTGTTTCCTTCCTGTCGATGCCCTTGGCTCGACTGTTGGTTTGCTGAGCTTCACTCTCCCGACGCCGGGTAAGCTGGCGTTCAGGGGTCTTCCAATGTCGCCCACTTAACGGACCAGACCTTCGCGGCGACGGACGAGGGACTGAAGAACCGCCGCCAGGATGATGATCGCGGCTGTCGCGAGCAATTGCAGGGCGGGTGTGATGTTGTTGAGTTGCAGGACGTTGGCGAGCGCGCCGAGCATGATCGTGCCGGCGACCGTGCCGACCATCGATCCGGCTCCACCGAACAGGCTGGTACCGCCGATGACGACCGCGGCGATGGCGGTAAGTTCGTAACCGGCGCCGTCATTGGCACTGCCGAAGTTGAACTGCCCTGCATGGACGATGCCGGCGAGAGCGGCCGCGAAGCCGGTGATCGCATAGACGGTGATCTTGACGGCGGACACCGGAACGCCCGAGAGGCGCGCCGCCCGCTCATTGCCGCCGACGGCAAAGACATAGCGGCCAAAGCGGGTCGTGTTGAGAACCACTGTGGCGATCGCCGCAAAAGCGATGAAGACGATGGTTGCCACCGGCACCACATTGTTGAACAAGCGCTCGCCCAGAATGGCAAATACCGGAGGGGCAAGCCCGGGTCCGTCGCCATAGGAGATGTTGATGTACTCGTTGCCCGAGACGACCAGGGCCAGACCGCGCGCGGCCTGAAGGCCCGCGAGGGTGACGATGAAGGGCTCAAGGCGGAAGCGCGTCGAGATCGAGCCCTGAACGGCACCGAAGACCACGCCGGCAAGAAGCACGGCAAGAATCGTCGGCACGAGGCCAACACCGCCATTGATCATCATCGTAGCCGTGACGACACTGGCCAGGCCAAGCAAAGCGCCAACCGAGAGGTCGATCCCCGCAGTGATGATGACGAAAGTCATGCCGATCGCGATGATGCCGGTCTCGGACACGGCGCGTACGATGTTGGCGATGTTGTCCGGGGCGATGAACAGTATCTGTCCGTGCCGGCGCGGCGAGAAGATGATGCCGCCGATCACGACGACCACCAAGCCGATCAGGCTCTGGAAGCGGACGATGAGTGCAAGCGGATCGCGCCGCTTCTGAGCTGTCTTGCCGCTCGGCAGTTCGGTATCCGCCGTGCTGGTGTCGGACATCAGGAGGCCTTTCCGGTTGCGGCGGCAAGCACCGTGTGTTCATCGACGCCGCGCTCGAATTCCGCCACGTTGCGGCCCTCCCGAAGAACCACGATGCGATCGCATAGGCCAATCAGCTCAGGCATTTCGCTCGAGGCGACGAGTATGCCGAGGCCTTGCGATGCCAGATCGCGAAGCCTGGCATAGATTTCCGCCTTGGCGCCGACGTCGACGCCACGCGTCGGTTCATCCAGCAACAGCAGCCGCGGATTGCCGAGGATCTCCTTGGCGAGCACCACCTTCTGCTGGTTGCCGCCCGACAGCGCGCCGACCGGGATGGCCGCATTGCGCGGTCGTATGTCGAATTGGCCGAACGAGCGCGCCACAGCGGCTGCTTCGCGTGCAATCGACATGAAGCCGCGCGGTGAGATTCGTCGCAGCACCGACATGACCAGGTTGCGGCCGACCGTCGTACGCAGCATCAGTCCGCTTCCTCGCCTGTCGTCGGTGACGAAGGCGACGCCGGCCCTGCGCGCAGCTCTGATGGACTCGAGGCGCACCGGGCGATCGTCGACCTCGACGGTGCCGGCCCAACGGCCTGCCAGGCCGGTGCCATAGAGCGCGCTGAGCAACTCGGTACGGCCGGCACCCATGACGCCCGCCAGCCCGACAATTTCGCCCTCATGCACGTCGAGCGAAACGTTTTGGGGAACCTGCCAGCCGGCGCTGGCTCGAGCGGGATGGAAACGGGCGTCCTTGAGATGAAGGAGCCGGCGACCTACGGTGCGTGTGCGTTTCGGGTAAAGGTCCTCCAGAGGCCGGCCGACGAGAAGGCTGACCAGTTCGGCCTGTGGTGCGTCCGGGGCTGTCGTCCCGGCCACGCGGCCATCGCGCATCACCGTTACCCGGTCCGCAACTTGGGGAACCTCCTCAAGCCGATGCGAGATGTAGATGATGCCCACGCCGGTGGCACTGAGCTTGCGCATGATGGTGAAGAGCCTGTCCACCTCGCTGACCGTCAGGGCCGCCGTCGGCTCGTCCATGATCAGGACACGCGATGCATAGGACAGTGCCTTGACGATCGCCACGACCTGACGATGCCCGATCGACAGTTCGCCGACGGGCCGTTCGACATCGATGTCCAACTCGATGGCGGTCAGCCGGGTGCGGGCTTCTTCGCGCATCCTTGCGACATCGAGAAAACCGCCGGGCTTCACCAACTCGCGACCGAGGAAAAGATTGGCCGCGACATCGAGGCCAGGCACGAGATCGAGTTCCTGGAAGATCGTGGCGATGCCGGCGGCCTGCGCTTCGCGCGGATTGGCAAAATGCACCGGTGCGCCATCGATCGTGATCGTTCCTTCGTCAGGGGCGTGCACACCGGACAGGATGTTCATCAATGTCGACTTGCCAGCGCCGTTCTCGCCCAGCAGGGCATGGATCTCGCCCACGCGCAGTTCGAAATCGACGCCGCGCAAAGCGTGAACGCCACCGAAACGTTTAACGACGCCATTCATGGTCAGAAGCGGCGAAGTCATGCCGGTCTTCCGCAGGATGCGCGCAGGCGCAGCGTTGGCTCAAGGCGAACCGTGCGTCGTTGGCCATCTGGAAGTCCAATCCGCTCAATCAGCAACGCGGCTGCCTGCCGGCCCAAATCCTCGCAGGGCTGTTCGACCAGCGTCAGTCGCGGCTCGAAGTAATCGGCCCATTCGAAATCGTCGAAGCCGACCACCGATATGTCCCTGGGGACAGCGAGCCCTCGCTCACGGACCGCGCGCATCACGCCTATCGTCGACAGATTGTTGCCGGTCACCAGGGCAGTCGGAGGCACCAGCAGCGACAACAGCGCATGGGCGGCGGTGCTCGCACTGGCGGTGGTCGCGTTTCCCGTCACGACGTAGTCCGGCACAAACTCCAGGCCGTTGGCCTCCAGTGCCGCGCGAAATCCGTTCATGCGCTCCAGCGTGGTGGCAAATCCCCGCTGTCCGGCAACAAAACCGATGCGGCGATGTCCGAAGGACACGACGTGGTCGATCAGCGCGCGGATGGCCTCGAAATTCTCGACACCGACCTGATCAAAGCGATCGTCAGGTAGTCGGTCGATCAAGACGCAGGGCAGGGACCGTTCCGAGAGATATCGCAATGCAGCTTGCGGCGCGGCAGAGGGCGCCAGGATGATCCCGTCGACGCGTCGCTGGTGCAGTGCCTGGACGACAGCCAGTTCCTTGTCGGGATCGTCCTGCGTATCCGACAGGAACACCATGAGGCCAAGGCGCGCGCACTCGGTCTCGACGGCGCAGATGATGTCGCTGAAATAGGGGTTTGAGATCGCCGAAATCGCCAGGCCGACACTGCTCGTCGAGGCCAGCTTTAGCGAGCGTGCGACACTGTTGGGCATATAGCCGAGAGCAGCGATCGCCTCGCTCACCGATCTGGCAGTGGCCGGGGAGACATAGCGGGTTTGATTGACGACGTGTGAAACGGTCGACACCGACACGCCTGCCCTGCGAGCGACCTCGACGATCGTCGTCATCGCGGAGCTGTCGCGCTCGACGTGGTGACGGGCAAGCGCACGCACGCTCCTCCTCGAATCTTGCGTTTCCCAGTCTCACAATCTTTGAATCCGCCTGGGCGGCCGTTGTGACTTTCCGAAAGCTAGCGCCATCGAAACGTTTGCGCAACCGGTTTTCTGGCTTGATGTGACTTGCTTGCGCCGAAATCAGCCAGGACTTCCGTGCCGGCCATCAGCTGCGGCTGGATGCCACCGCGATCTGTTGGCCGGGCGCGACAACTAGAGCAAGGCTTCGTACCGATCGCCAATCTTGTCGACTGTGAAATCCGCCGCCCGGCTTTTCAGGACGGCAGCAGGGGTGGGGTGGTCCAGCATCTCGGCCATCGCCTTCGCCAGGGCTGCGGCGTCACCGACCGGCACCAAGCTGCCGAAACGGCCGTCACCGAGTATCTCGCGCGGGCCATGCGGAGCATCGGTGGAGATTACCGGGACACCGGCAGCCATGGCCTCGACCAACACGTTGCCAAAGCCTTCGCTGGTGGATGTAAGGAGGAACAGATCGGCTGCGGCATAACAGGCTGCCGGATCGTTGACGTAGCCGGCAAAGAGCACTTCCCCGCCTATGCCGGTCTCTTCGGCATAGGCGTGCAATTCGGCAGCCAGCGGACCTTCGCCGAAGATGACAAGCCGGGCAGGGCGGCCGGCGCGCAGGGCAGCGAAGGCCCGCAGCAAAGTCCGGTGGTCCTTGACCGGCACCAGGCGCCCGGCGGTGGCGATGACCGGGCCATATCCCATCGCTGCCAATTTTGCCTGCCAGGCATAGGAAGTCCCCTGCGGTGCTTCAGCCGGCGGCAGCGGGTTGCTGATGACCACGACCTTGGATTCGGGGAAGCCGCGGGCGATGATGTCACGGCCGACACCCGCCGAAACGGCGATGGCTTTGGTCGCGCGCGCTGCAACCAGCGCGGAAAGCCAGATCGCCAGCCTCGCGCCGAGGCCGCTCGCAGGCAGCGAGGCGGCGGCGTGGAAGCTTGGAAAGAATTTTGCGCGGCTTCTGGCCAACATGAGTGACAGCGCCATGACCAGATTGGCGAATTCCGGGGCACTATAGACCGCATCAGGATCAAGGCGGCGGAACAAATTTGCGCTTCGCACGATGCCTTTTAGCGTCGCCGACTTGGCGTAACCCTCGCCGCACAAGAGAAGGCCGAAGTCGACCAGATGCACGGCGGCGGAGCGCAGCGCCGCGTTAGGCCCTTGCGCGTTCCAGGTAAAAAGCGTGACCTCGTGGCCACGCGACGCCATTTCATTTGCCATCAGGACGAAGACACGCTCGGCGCCGCCGCCTCGCAGGCTGGCGATGTGGAAAACGATGCGCTTCGCCATGCCTTGCTTCAGGCTCGGCTGGCAGCAAGGTCTGATCTGTTCGGCGGCCGGCGCATGTCGCGGATAATGCCCATGCCAATGGCCAGCAGCATGCCCAGGGCAAAGCCTGCGAACGCTCCTGCGCCTGCCACCAGGGCAGTGCGCGGGGGCCATGAGCGCCCTGGCGGGGGCACCGCGGTCGAAATCACCTGTACGTTTGTGGTGTCGATCTGCTCGCGCTCGCTGATTTGGCGCGCACGTGACAGAAAGCTCTCATAGACCGCTCTCTTCGAGGCCGCATCGCGTTCAAGCTCACGCAGGGCGACTTCGGACTCGCTGTCGGTGAAAACGTTGCTCTTCAGATCGTTCATCCTGGCGTTGAGAGAGGCCAACGAGGCCCTGGCCTTGTCCAGGCTGGACTTTGCCGTTCCGACGGTGCGGGAGAACTCGGCTCGGAGTTGCGAGTTGACGGTCTCGAGCTCCGTCCTCAGCCTGACAATCGTCGGGTGGCGCGGACCGAAGGTCATCGACTGTGAGTCGATCTGCTGTCGCAGGCTGTTTGACCTGTCGCGCAGCGCCGCGAGCGCTTCCGAAACCGTGGGGTCGGGATTGGCCCCATTTATACCGGAGGCAACCAGGGCGTCGTAGCTTGCCTGCGCGGCGATCACGCGCGATTGCGCATCGACGATTTCGCCGTTGAGCTGCGTCATCGTCTGCGAACTGACGAGCTGGCCATTGCTGGAGGACAGGTTGTGGCTGCGCCTGTAGCTCTCGACCTTCTCTTCGGCTGCCTGGACGTCGCTCTTGAGTTGGCCAAGCCGGCTGTCGAGGGCAGCCGCGGCACGGCCGGCACCGGCAGCTTCGGCCTTGGCCAGTTCTTCCTGGAAGTTTTTGACTATGGCCTGCGAGATCAGGATCGCTTTGGCAGTGGTTTCAGCGGATACCGAGAGGGTTGTGACAAACGAGGTTGGGTCCGCAGCGGCGTTTACCCGGTCCGCCAGGTTCTTCAAGGCGATAAGCTTCGGGTCGGGCTTCGCCACCGCGCCAGACGTAGACGTGCTCCGGTCTGGATCGAAAAACTCTGGATCGTGAGTCAGATTCAGTTCGTCCACCACACGGGAAAGCACGTTGCCCGAGGTCAAGATGCGCTGCTTGCTGCGTGTGTTGAGCAGCTGGCTATCGACCTGGCCCGGTTGTGAGTAGAGGTCGTTTTCCACAACCTGCAAATTGGAGGGGTTGATGAGTACCTCTGTCGTGACGGTGTAACGCTGCTTGCTCAGCAATGCATAGGCGCCGCCGACAATGCCGCCGATTACCGCCAGCATGAACGCCAGGGCGAGACCGGCCCGCAGCCAGACGAACAGGCGTCGAAAATCGAGCTCGAGGAAATCGCCGATCTTGTCCAGGGTCACCGTCGCGACAGGCTCGGATGGTTGCGGCGTCACCGGTGCGGAGCTGCGCGCCGCGACTGGGTCATGCTGTTGCAGCATCGCCCTGCGCCGCGCATTGGCGATACGCTCGAACGCACTGTTATTGGAAGCCGTCGCGGAGATGGGGGGTGTGCCGGAACCGGCAGACATGGTGACAACCCTTGTTAAATCGTTACGCTTGGCCTGCTCTACAGAAACATCGTTAATATCTTATTTTCCAAGCTGGCCCATTTTGCCGTTCATCCCCCCTTCCGTCCGGCGGACGTTGAAGGGATTCGTTGCCCAGAATTTGGCGCGCATTCTTGCCGTCGCCCGATTTGCGTCCGCAACCGGTGAGTGATTTTCATGAAATCGGTAACGCGCACTTAACGGCGCGGTTGTATTGAAAAGATGGCAATGCCTTTTGAATGACATCTGAAGCACTGACCGCGACCTGCAGGATGGCGTCAGTCGCCTGCAATTGCAGGAGAGGAACGTGACGAAATTCTATTCGGTCCAGTATCTTCGCGCCTGCGCCGCTTTGTTGGTTCTGTTCGCGCACGCGTTTTCCTACCAGATCGGCATAGATAATCCGATTATCGTGACTGCGGGCCGCCTTGGTGTCATTCTGTTCTTCGTCATTAGCGGATTCATAATGGTCTATATTACGGGGAGCGGTCCCTTCTCTGCTCCAACCTTCCTGAAACGCCGAGCGATCCGGATCATCCCCCTCTACTGGCTTTTCACAAGCGTCGCCGCACTTCTGGCAGCTCTTGCACCAAGTCTCTTCCAGAAGACCGTCTTTACGTGGCCCCATTATCTCCAGTCGCTGTTCTTCGTTGTCCACCAAGCGCCCGAACGAGATGGCGTCAGCCCAATTTTGTCACTCGGCTGGACGCTCAATTATGAGGCCTATTTCTATATCGCATTCGCGGTGCTCGCATTCCTATCGGTGACCGCGCGCGCATTTGTGTTGACGGTCTTTTTCATTGCGATGTGGCTGGCCGGGCTGTTGATAGCTCCCACCAACCCTGTTCTCCAGTTCTATCTGAACGCTTCGCCGGTGGCCTTCGTCGTCGGCATGTGGATAGGCCGGCGCTATCTGGACGGCGGCTTTGCTTCCGACACACGCCATGTCTGGCTACTCGGCCCTATGGCCGCTGCAGGCGTGTTGCTTGCATTCGTCGATGACGGCACGCCGCTGATGAGCCAGATCAGCTTCGCGGGGCAGGTAATGTGGGCCGCCAGCCTGCTTCACCTTGGCCTCATTCTGGAACCGAAACTGAAGCACTGGAGCCTGCTCGAAGAGCTCGGCAACGCCTCCTACGCGCTTTACCTGTCGCATATCTTCGTGATCGGCGCCGTAGCCTACCTGGCCAGGCGCACCATCGGCTACGACCATCCGGCAACAGTGTTGCTGGTCTCGGTGGTCAGCATCGTGACTGCCTGCATAGCCAGCCTGGTGATCCACCAGATGATCGAGAAGCCGATTCTTCTCATTCTGAACGGCAGAAGGAAGGTTAGAGCCACATCGCTTCCTTACGCTGCCACGGGGAACAAATAAGGAGACCGTGCAAACGTCCGGGCATCGAACTTAACGGTTGTGGCAAACGCATGGCCCGGCATATTTTGACAACACACACGCCGCATCCGTTCGGCAGTCTCTTGAATGGATCTCGTGGCCGGAATGCCGTTTGAATACCTTCACTTGGATGGGCCATGAGCTATCCTGCTGCCGCATCGGAACGATTGTTGTCCAGCCAGGCGCGCCGTCAAAACGCGTTGTCGCTGCTGTTTTTCCTATGCGCCGCATTCGCGTTCCTGCTGCGCTTTACGGTGTCGCCGCAGGTGATGAACATGGTCGTCGACTATACGGCCCAGGGAGGCTCGTTCTACGAGAAGCTGCATTTCGGCACTTACGCGATCTTCCTGCTGCTTGCTGTCGTTCTTTTCAGCCGACCGTTTCTGCTGCAGGGCGACGAAATTGGAATATTCAAGGCGTTGATGCGCTATTCGGTGCTGATGTTCGCGCTGGTGCCTTATCTGTTCATTACCGGCCGTGCGGGCTCCTCCGGGTTCATCATCGATACCTATCTGGTGGCCGGCGCCACAGGCCTGTTGATGCTGGCATTAAACGCGGAGTCGCGGCGGGCGCTGGGCGACGTAGTGCTTGGAATGGCCATCCTGAGCGCCGTGATCGGCACTATCGAAGCGGTGACTCAACATCGATTCCTGCCTTACGGCATCAACGAACTGCAGTTCAGGCCGATCGGCCTAGCGGCCCATCCGCTGTCACTAGGCGCGCTCTGCGCCACAGTCATCGGATTCGTACCGCTGACGCGCTGGCGCATATGGGTGCGGGTGGTGGCGATTTTCGTATTGGTCGTCGGTTGTGCTGCATCGGGCGCTCGCGCCGCGCTTCTGCTCGCTGCCGGAGAAATCCTCATTCTGCTGCTGTTCGTGCCTTGGCCGGGCCTGTCGCTCAAGTATGAGCGGCAGGCCAAATTTGTCGTGCTGATGTTCACTATGACAGGCGGCGCGGTGCTTGTTGCGATGCTGTTTGCTGGCGGTCTGCTGAACCGGTTCAGCAACACCATTTTCGACCAAAATTTTATGGCGCGGGTGACGATCTACCAGGTGTTCGGACTTGTCAGCTGGAAAGACATCCTGTTTGGCATGAACGGCGACGAACTCCTGGCGATCGTCAACGAGAAGCTGCATCTGCCGTTCATCGAGAGCGCGCCGGTGGTCATCGTCATGCTCTTCGGCCTGCCCATAGCCGTGCTCTTTACGGTGCTGATATTCTGGTTCGTTTTTCGGCTGCTGCGCGGGGCGCCGCTGCCCGCATGGATAGGCATCATCACCTTCCTGCTTGCTGCGCTGTCGAACAACGCGCTCTCATCAAAATCGCCTGAAATCGCGATTATCGTGGTGTTGCTGCTTGCCTATAGGAAGCAGCCCGATAGAGGCCAGCTCGAGAGCATGCCTTCGGCCGCTGCATCCCACCCAAACCCGGCCGGGTCTCGTTAAGCACGGACCTCGGATCCGGTCAGCCGGCGCTATCCACGACCTCGACATCGCCGGCGCGATTGAGCGTGTGGATACCCGCCCGCGCCCATGCCGGCCCCGGATCGATTGGGCGGGGCAGTTCAAAACGGACGTCGAAATCATTAAGCCGATCCAGCCGCATCAACCCCAGGCCACCGCCATAGGCTCTCGAGCCGTTTTGCACCGGCAGCAGCAAGGCGTCGCCCTGACGGATGAAAGCGCCGCCCGGCCGAGTGGCCGAGTGATCGACGGCGACGGGATTGAGCGCATGCGCTACCCAAGGCCCACGCAGCGCCGTGGCGGAATAGACGGTCATCGTGTCCGACGCGCTGCCGTGACCGAACCGCTCCGTCCCCAGCAACCAGAAGCGGCCGTCGGATTCTAGCAGCGTGGCGTCGTTGAAATCCCTGTCCGCGATCAGCACCGTATCGCGTACCCAGCGATCCGGAAACTGCACGGCACGGTAGAGCACCAGTTCGCGTGCCGTAGCGCTTTCAGGAATCATGAAAATTTCGCCGGAGTGGGCGAACACCTGCGGATATGACAGGTGATGCGCTTCCTCCAGCACCAACCTCGGCACGCCGAAAACGCCGTCGTCGCCAAGTTCAGCGACGGAAATCACGCCGCGGCCGGTGGCGTAGGGGAACTCCTCGACAAAAAGATAGTGGCGGCCGTCGCGTTCGAGAACGAACGGATCGGCGTAGAATCGCTGCCCGTCATCGGCAAGCACGGTGAACGGCTTGCCATCCAGCTGTCCGGTTTCGGCGACGCCTGGACCGTCGATCAGCCGGTAAGCAACCTGCCAATAGAAGGGGCGCCGGCCACGTCGCAGTTTTTGCACGGCACGGTCGACCAATCCCCTGCCGAAAAAGGGCAGATAGTGCCGGATAAATCCGCCTTTCTGCAGGGGTGGCGCCGGGCTCTCGGCAATCGGCGCAAGTTTGCCCGTGGAAAAGCGGGCGACACATTGGGCAATCAGGGAGATGGCGCCGGCGAGCAGGTCGTTGCTGCTGCGGGACAGCCAGAGCCGATCGCTGATCATCGGCCGCGCCCTGGCGATGGCAACGCCGTCGAGGCGGGCGGTGAGTTCGGGTAGCCGCCCGCTCGCCAGTATCTCGGTCATGCCCGCGGCAAAGCTGCTGCGGCCACAAAATTCGAGCGTCAGGACAGGCGTGCCCCGTCGTGCGGCGGTAGCGGTGAGATCGACTATAAGGTCGGCGGGGCCGGTATCGCCGGACGGCAACGGCTCGGAACGGCTTGCCAGTGAGGGGCCGAAGCGCCGGCCCTCGAGCGCCAGCACATTATCCATCCCGCGCGCGTTGGCTTCAGGCGTCGGCGCGCGGCAACTCGAGACAACGTGTCCAGCCGCGCTCAACCGCACCAGAAGCTCATTTTCCCAGCGCCGGGATGCGTCGGCGTGGCCGATGATTAAAATATTAGTCAATCCAATATATTCTTTTTCAAGACTACTACCATAGACTATTTGTCAGCCCGACCTTTCACAAGAGTTAACCCGGGAGAACGCGGCCTTGGTTGTTAATCATATATTAAGAATTGAGATCACGAAGGCGTTTTCCGGCGCTATTATGGCTGTTGCGGACAATAGTCGGCATGTTTCGAGTGCTGCAGGCGGCCAGGATCAGCAATGAACGTCCTTTCACGTCCAAAACTGCCGTCCAGGCGGAAACTGCTGATCGTGTTCGGCACGAGGCCGGAGGCGCTCAAATGCTTTCCGGTGGCGCGCGCCGCCCTTGCTCATCCAGGCTTCATCACCGAAATATGCATCACCGCCCAGCATCGCGAGATGGTCGACCAGGTTGTCGAACTGACCGGCCTGCCGGTGCATCACGATCTCAACATCATGCAACCCGGCCAGTCGCTGTTCGACGTGACCTCGCGCGTGCTCTTGGGCATGGCCGAGGTGCTGGACAAGGCGAAGCCCGATATCGTCATGGTACAGGGCGACACCACCACGGCGATGGCCGCGGCTCTGGCTGCCTTCTACAAGCGCATCCCGGTCGCTCATGTCGAAGCAGGATTGCGCAGCCACAACATCAACTCGCCGTTTCCTGAAGAACTGAATCGCAAGATTGCCGGCGACATCGCCACCTGGCATTTTGCGCCGACCGTTCAGGCGCGCGACAACCTCATCGCCGAAGGAAAAGCCGAAAGCACTATCTTCGTGACCGGTAACACCGTGATCGACACGCTGTTGCATTTTTCAAGCGCGATCGATGCCGACAGGTTGATGAACGCGAAGCTCGCCGCCCGTTTCCCCTTCCTCGACCCTACGAAGAAAATGATCCTCGTCACCGGCCATCGCCGCGAGAATTTCGACGGCGGCATCCAGCGCATCTGTACGGCGTTGAAAGGATTGGCGGCGCGCGGAGACGTGCAGATCGTCTACCCTGTCCATCCAAACCCCAATGTGCGCTCGGTGGTCAACGCAGAGCTGGAAGGCGTGCCGAACATCCATCTGGTCGAGCCGCAGGACTATCTGCCGTTCCTGTATCTGCAGAAGCAGAGCTATCTGGTGCTTACCGATAGCGGCGGCGTGCAGGAAGAAGCGCCTTCGCTCGGCAAGCCGGTGCTGGTGATGCGCGAGAATACCGAGCGACCCGAGGGGATCGTGGCCGGCACCGCCCGCCTCGTCGGCACCGATGTCGAGAAAATCCTGTTCAACGCCAATCGCCTGCTCGACGATCAGGCTGCCTATCGCGGCATGGCGGAACGACACAACCCATATGGCGATGGCCGGGCCAGTAACCGGATTGTTGAGGAACTGCTGCATCATGGCTGAAATCAAAACCGTTTCCGTAATCGGCATGGGCTATATCGGCCTGCCGACCTGCGCCATTTTCGCCAGCCGAGGGCTCGACGTCATTGGCGTCGATGTGAACGGAGCGGTCGTCGAGAAAGTCAATCGCGGCGAAATCCACATCGTCGAGCCGGACCTTGACGGCCTGATCCAGAAGGTCGTGGCGAACGGCAAGCTCAAGGCCTACAGCACGCCGCAGCCGGCGGATGCGTATATCATCGCCGTGCCGACCCCGATGACCCACGACCATAGGCCGGACGTGACCTACGTGCTGGCGGCGGCACGAAGCATCGCCCCGGTGCTGAAGCGGGGAGACCTTGTTGTGTTGGAATCGACATCGCCGGTCGGCACGACACGCATCATGAACGGGCTGCTTGCCGAGTTGCGGCCTGACCTCAAATTTCCTGTCCTGCATGGCGAAGACGCCGATGTGCTGGTCGCCTATTCGCCCGAGCGCGTGCTGCCGGGAAAGGTGCTGACCGAGCTGATCAATAACGATCGCTCGATCGGCGGATTGTCCCGCAAATCGTCGGAACGGACCGCGGCACTCTATTCAAGCTTCGTCACCGGCGACCTGTTCATGACGACGGCCGAAAGCGCTGAGCTGGTGAAACTTACCGAGAACGCGTTCCGCGACGTCAACATCGCCTTCGCCAATGAGCTTGCCGCAGTGTGTCAGGACCTGTCGCTCAATGTCTGGGAAGTGATCGATCTCGCCAATCGGCACCCTCGCGTGAACATCCTCCAGCCGAGCCCGGGCGTTGGCGGTCACTGCATTGCGGTCGATCCATATTTTATCATCGACGCCGCACCCAACAGCACGCGGCTGATGGCTTCCGCACGCCGGATCAATTCCGAGCGGCCCATGTCGGTGGTCAGGGATATCGAGGCCTTGCTCGACCCCTCCCGCAAGCAAACGATCGCCTGTCTTGGCCTCAGCTTCAAAGCCAATATCGACGATTTGCGCGAGAGCCCGGCCGTCGAGGTGGTGAAGCTTCTGTCCGATAACCCCAATGTGAAGATCATTGCGGCTGAACCCAACACAAATGCGCTGCCGCATGAACTCGAGGGCAGGGGCATCGTGTTCACCGACGCACTTTCGGCCATCGACAAGTCCGATATCGTCGTCCTCCTGGTCGACCATCGGCAGTTCAATCTGGTCGACCCCGAAGCGCTTAAGGACAAGAAGCTCGTCGATACAAGGGGCCTATGGACCTGGCGCAAGGCACGCAAGCCCGACGCCCGTATCGAAGGCAAGAAACCAGAAGTCGCACAAGTGACGCTCGCAAGGGAGCAGGCTGCATGAACGCGCACGACCCGGCTTGGGCGCAGCATTCCCTGTTGGCATCACGGCGCCGGGAGTTCCTTGGCGCACCGATCCATGCGCTGACCATGGCCGAGACGCTGGCCATCGCCGACGAGGCGATGACCGTGCGGCGGCCGCTGCATCATGTGGTCGTGAATGTCGCCAAGCTGGTGACCATGCGCCAGAATGCCGAACTGCGCGAGGATGTTGCAGGGGCGGACGTGGTCAATGTCGACGGGATCGGCGTGCTTTGGGGCGCACGTCTGTGTGGCGTCGCGCTGCCCGAGCGGGTGGCGGGCGTCGACATCATGATCAATCTGCTGAGCCTCTGCGCGAAGCGTGGGTTCAGGCCCTATCTGCTGGGGGCCGAACAGCACGTTCTCGACGCGGTTGTAGCGAGACTTGCCAAGGACCATCCGAGCCTGGTCATAGCGGGGATGCGCAACGGCTATTTCAAGCCGGAGGATGAGGCCGGGATCGTTGCGGCGATCAACGCGTCGGGCGCCGACTGCCTGCTGGTGGCCATGCCGACACCGCGTAAGGAGCGATTTCTCAAGCGCTACCGCGACGAACTCGCCGCAAGCTTCGTGATGGGCGTGGGCGGCAGTTTCGATGTCTATGGCGGCAAGGTTGCCCGTGCGCCGAGGCTGATACAAGCAGCCGGCCTGGAGTGGCTGTTCCGCGTGGTCCAGGAGCCGCGACGCTTGTGGCGCCGCTACTACGACACCAACACTGCCTATGCCGGGCTGCTGTGCCGGGAGTTCTGGGAGCGTCGCTGGCGCCGAAACGCCGGTTTATGAGATCCGGCTGCCTCGACCAAACTTTTGCCTGAGATTGAGTTTCGCGCTCACGAGCCTGAGGCGCTGATCCAGTGCTTGCCGCTGGTCAACTGATGCTTCACGATGGGACGACGCCCGTCTCGAACGCGATATGCATTTCCAAGGTAACCGAGCACGCCGAGTTGGGCGTTCTCAGGAGCGTTCCTGGCCTGTCGGCTGCGGTTGCATCATTCATCTCATGACCGACAAGCGTAGAACGAACGTCCGATGCGCAAAGAACCGATCCATGAGACGGATGTTCGCCAACCAATGGCGAAAACAGAAAGGATATCGGTCATGGTTTCAAAACTGCATGTTGTCCTTGTTCTCACAGGCCTCGGACTCACCACCTCAAACGTTCTTGATGCGCAAGCTGCGGGGGCGCCAGAGCCAGGCGGGCCAAGAAGGCACGACTGCATTGGTTATGAACACCGGGATTTCGGTGGCGCAACCATTACTCAAAACGCCGGGAGGGGTTGGAGGTATGTAGGTGGCGGTTGGAACGATAAGATCTCGTCTTTCAGAATGAGGAACGGTTGCGGCATTCGCGCCTATCAGCATCGGGACTATCAAGGAGACAGCAAAGTGTTTCGCGGCAGCTACCGTTATGTCGGCGACCTGTGGAACGATCAGATCTCGTCATGGAAGTGCCAGTGCGACTGAGTGAAACATCAGTCAGACTTACTTCGGGGATAACGGCCGGGGTCTTCCTCAGCCGTGCCCTTCGCCGCTCAGCAGGATGCTGACCAGCTCCGCCTGGCGGCGCACGCCGGTTTTCTCAAAAATGTGGGTGAGATGCGTCCGAACAGTCGTCACTGAGACACCAAGCTGGGCAGCCACTGCATCACGCCCGCCTCCCTTAAGAACTTCCGCGGCCACATCGGCCTCGGCTTTGGTCAATCCAAACTGGCGGCGCATGTTCTCTTTTGTTTCGCCAGGCGGCACGTCAAAGGCTGCCCGGATCGGCGCCCCAATGAATATAGCCGCCGCCGCCTGAGGCTGCAGCCTTGCACGCTGCTGGCTGCCATTCATCGGCAGAACATGGGCGAAGATTGGCCGCGCTTCGGGTTCGGTTAAGCGGACGGCAAGGCCGGCCTTGCCGAGCATGACTTCGTTGTTGGCTGCAACGCGGATCGCCTTGCGCAGCTCATGCGCTGCCGCCGACGATTTCGCGCTGAGGACACCTCGTGTGCCTTGCACCGCCGCTCCGGTGCCAAACATGTGCTCCGCCGCGCGATTCGCGTGCAGAATGGTGGCTTTGTCGTCGGTCAGCACTACACCACAGCGGAGCGTATCGAGCACTTCGGCCATGCGCGCGCTTTCGACAGTGCGGGCGTCCAGCACATTGCTGATGGTGATCGCACGACGCAGGTGCGGGAGGAGAAGTGCCCCAATCTCAATTTCCCGATCAGTGATCGCGCCGTGCTGTTTGTGGCGTCCAATAACGAGTTCCGAGAAATGCGATGGGGTACGCATCAGGAATTGATGCATGACGTCGACAATGCCGAGCGGCTTCAGGCAGCGTTGGACGTATGGCGACCTCCGCAGGTAGTCGGGCGAGAGCTGCCGCGAGGCCACGTAAGGCTCGTTCACCGAGCATCCCTTAGCGAACCATTCCTCTAGCCGCGCATGGATTTCGGGAATATGCTTTTGTCTTTCCTCGAGCCCAAACCTATCCCAGCCTACGCTCTTGTCGATCAAGAGCCGGTTATGGCGGAGATCGTTAAGGGAGAGGATTGCGGATTCGCTTGACAGTGCCGCTGTGATTTCCGCCAACGTCTGCTCCCAGCGTGAGGGATCGAGCGCGCAGTCGTAAATGGCGCCAATCAGCGCCGGAAAGTAATCCGGCAATATCTGGCAGTCCTGAACCAGAATTCCAGGCTCGTTCTCTGCCGAAACGATGGAACTGCGCACGTTTCGTCCACTCCGCGATGAACGGCCGGGCAAGCCTTGGAAGACCAAAAATTTCCATTTCCGCAAGCCGCGGGATGTTGTTTGCAGATTTAGGAAAGAGCCGCTTACAGATCGCTTATGCGCCTACGCGATCCGTAGCCGCGCCCGCAGCTGGGCGAGGAATTGCGTCGCTGCCACAGGGTGGAATAGCGAGGTCAGCCCGAAGAAAACCGCAGCTCCGGCGGTGCCGCCGGCGATAAGCGAGAAGATTGCCGGCACATCGCCGGCCACCATGCTGGCAAGCTTGGCGGCCACCCCTGTGCTGAGCGAGATGATTGCCGAAACGCCAATGTCGCGCCACGGCACCGGCACCGGCGTGAGCCGTTCGCTGATGATGATGCAGGTTATGGAGCCCACCACCGAGCCGCCCGCCAGCGCCAAAGCGGCGCCGATCTCCGCCATCGAAGGGATCAATAGCAGAGACAATGCGATTGTTGCCGCCGAGCCGAAGAGATTGGCGATGATCAGCAGCCACGGCCGTTTGTGCGCGTGCACCACGACGCCATAGACGAAGCTGGTGAGGTTGGCACACAGCACGCTGAAGGCGATGATCGGAAACAGCAGGCCGAAGCGGCCGTGATATTGCGAGGGCAGCATGAGCTCAGTGATATCGCTGCTGAGCGCGACCAGCATAGCTGCAATCGGCAGGCAAAGCCGCATCATCAAGGCCATCAACTGCGATAGCAACCGACCCGATGCGGCGGGCCCGTCCTCGTCGAACCGGCTGACCACCTCGGGAAAGGCGCCCATGTTGATGGCGTTAGCGACCATGTCGATCGGTTGGCGGGCCAGCGCATAGGCTGCGGCGAAGATCGCCACAGCGCTGGCATCGTAATAGAACTTGAGGAACAGACGCTCCGCGCTGTTGAGCCCGAAGCCAACCAGCGCCATGATGATCAGCGGCACACCGAGCGCAAAGAAGTCTCTGTGGGTGAAGCGCGGCGGACCGGTAACGACGCGTCGGGATGCCATGATGCCCGCCACGATGCCGGCAATCAAGGCGCCGAGGCTCGAGCCGAGCGATACCGTCAGAAAGCTATCCTGGAAGATAAGGATGGCGCCGATCGGCAGCGCGAGTTGCAGCAGGGCACGCAGGGCTTCGAGCATCGAATAGACCGAGTGGCGCTGCTGCATCTGCAGCACCGTCAACGCGAAGCGGCTGATGGATCCGGCGACGAGATAGCCGCAGACCGCGATCGCGAACTCGACCCAGCGTTCCGGCACGACCACCGCCGACGCGCCTACCGATATGACCAGCGCCAGTGCCGTGGTGGCAAGCAACACCTGCCCGGCCAGCATCAGGCTGCCGCGGCTGACTTCGCCCTTGCCGCCAAGCCTGAGCAACGCGATGCGCAGCCAGTTGGTGACGGCAATGTCGGTCATTTCGCCGACGGTCACCACCAGAGTGAGCAGGCCATACTCGGTCTGGTCGATCAAACGCGTCACGACGACCAGCAGGAGCAACGCCGAGATTCGCGTCAGCAGGATCGCCGGAGCATAAATGAGCGTGGAACGGAGCAGCAAAGGCGTGTCCCTGGAAAATTCACCTTCGACTAGCCGCCGACTGGCGGAAAATCCAGCGCGATGACGGCGAAGGGTGAACAGATTCAGTTTGAACTAAAAGATTTGCCGTAAACCTTATCGGGAACGTTTGCTTTGCAGTTACCCGGTCTGTGTTATTTAGAGTACCATCATGTTGCAGCGCCTCATATCCGATCGAAAAATACATGTCCTGGTCGCGACGCCGTCGGGCGTTTCGGGCCAGGGCGGCATCGACCGCATCATGGGGGCGCTGAAGCAGGAGTTCGAACGGCAAGAAGTCACCGACATCGATGTGCGCTTCCTTGCCAGTCGTGGCTCGGGGCATGTCGGACTTTCGATCTTCTATATGCTCGGCTTTTGCTTACGGATGCTTAAAGCGCGTCTGGCTGGACGCGCCGATGTCGTTCATATCAACATCTCAGTCTCCGGCAGCACCTATCGCAAGATGGTGATCGCCGCCTGCGCACGGCTGCTGTCGATACCCTATGTCCTGCATTTGCACGGGGCGCAGTATCAGACATTCTGGAAAGACGATCACGGGTTCATAAGCCGCCGTATCAAAGCTCTGTTCGAGCATGCCGATCGGGTGATCGTTTTGGGCAGGCTTTGGCGCGATTTCGTCGCCAACCGGGCGCCAGGCGCTGCCGGCAATATCGTGATCGTGCCCAATGCGACCGAAGTCCCGTCGCTGGCGCATGTCGGTGGCGGCGGCCACGTGCATATCCTGTTCCTGGGTCGTATCGGCGACCGCAAGGGCGTACCGCAATTGTTGGACGCGCTGCATCGCATGAACCCCGTCAAGAACTGGCGCGCCACGATTGCCGGCGATGGCGAAATCGATGCGGCACGGGCAAAATCGGCCGGGCTGGGGATCGCAGACCGGATCGCCTTTCCGGGTTGGGTGGGACCCGACGATGTCGCGTCGCTGATCTCTTTCGCGGATATTCTGGTTCTTCCCTCCTTCGCCGAAAACCTGCCTATGTCGGTGATCGAAGGGATGGCAGCCGGTTTGGCGGTGGTGGCAACCCCGGTTGGCGCGGTCGAAGACATAATTACCGACGGGCAATCCGGGCTGCTGGTGCCGCCAGGCGATGTTACTGCGTTGACCGACGCGCTGGGCCGCCTCGTGGAGAGCCCAGCACTGAGGGCGAGGCTTGGTGCCGGTGCCATGGCCGTGCATCGGGAACGGCTTGAACTCGCCCCGTTTGTCGGCGCAATCTGCGATGTCTGGCGGTCGGCGGCGTCAAGCCGTCAACCGGTCAAGCGCTGAGGCTGATGATCGCGGCGGCGCCTCAAGCCCGAATTCGCGGTGGAATATCTCCAAATTCAACAGCGCCCATATCAGCTTTTCGTGGTCTGCGGCACCCGTGGTGTGTTCCGAGACGATTTGATCAAGCTGTTTCGGGCTCAAATAGCTGCGAATGACGGAGTTAGGCGAGCAAAGGTGGTCGTGCACGTAGTTCCTCATCGACCCCCGAAACCATTCGGCGACGGGCACCTTGAATCCGATCTTGCGGCGGTTGAGAATTTCCTCCGGAAGTATGTTGGCCATGCTGCTGCGCAAGATCAGCTTACCCTTCCGCCAACCCACCTTGTAGCGATCGGGCAATTTGCTGACGAACGCAACCAGATCGCGATCGAGGAACGGCATTCTTCCTTCGATTGAACCGGCCATCATCATCCGGTCGCCTCGTTCCAGGAGATTGTCGGGCAACCACGATGTCTGATCGAAAAATAGCGCGCGGCGAAGATGGGATGCTGTCGCGCTTGAGGAAAACGGTAAGTTGTTGCGTCCATTGCGGCAATTGGCCGGCGCACTGATGAGGCGACTGTGTTCCTGCTCTGTCATGGCTCCAAACCAGGAGATCATCCGGGTGGCAAAGTCCCTTTCACCCGCGCTTCGGGCAAATGTATCGAACTTGGCCGATGCGCCAGGCATGGCACGTATCAAAGGGGCGAGGAGGTTGTTGTGGAGCAAGGCTGGAACGAGCGACCGGTAGATTCCAGCCAGTGACTCTGCGCGATGTTTGGGATACCCGCCGAGAACCTCGTCTGCCCCTTCACCTGTGAGCACCATCTTGACGTCCTGTGAGGCTCGCTCCGACATCAGGTAAATCGGAATGTCCGAACTTTGTGAAACGGGCGCCCCCAGATGGCGAATCAACTTCGGCAGGTGGTCAATCAGGTCGTCCGCTTCTATGACCAGTTCGCAATGATCGGTCTTGAAATGATCGGCGACGCGTCGGGCGAATGGAAGTTCACTATAGGCCGGTTCGCTGAAACCGACCGAAAATGTGCGGATGGGCTTGTCGCTGTGCTTGGTCATCAGGGCGACGATTGCTGACGAGTCGAGGCCTCCGGAGAGAAAGGCGCCGAAAGGTGCATCGCTGCGCATTCTGATCTCGACGGAATGGTCGAGCAGTTCCAGAAATCGTCGCTTGGCGGTTTCGTGGTCGATGTCCTCGGTCAGGTCCGTTTGATCTGGAGGCGTATAATAGCGCGTTTCCGTCACAGTCCCTTGCGACCAAACGGCATAGCTTCCGGGGTTGAGCTTGCGGATTTGTTTAAAAAGCGTGCGCGGTCCAGGCACGTAACGCCAGCGCAGGTACTCGTGCACAGCGTCCAAATCGAGTTGCTGCGCATTTGGCTGCGATGACAACAACGCGTTGATCTCTGAGGCAAAGGACAGCAGTTTTTCGCTTTGCATGAGGTAAAGGGGCTTTTTGCCGAACGGATCACGGGCGAGGATCAATTCGTGCCTCTGAGCATCCCAGAGCGCAAAAGCGAACATGCCGCTCAACCGGTCGAACATGGACAACTGCCACTGATCATAAGCTCTGAGCAGCACCTCGGTATCGGAGCGCGTTCGAAAATGATGGCCGAGGCCGATCAGTTCCTGGCGCAGCTCGATATAGTTGTATATTTCGCCGTTGAAAATTATTCTGAGATGGCCGTCCTCGATATGCATCGGCTGATTTGACTCTGGCGCTAAGTCAATAATCGCCAGGCGGCGATGGACCAATGCCAATTGTTCCTCGCCAGTATTCAAGTCCAAGAACTCGATGCCTTCGGCATCGGGACCGCGATGCCGCAATGCATTTGACATTCTGGCGGCCCGCTCTTGTGGATTCTCGGCCCTTCGGCCGATCCACCCGGCAATTCCACACATTGTTCCCCCTAGGCGCGCGTATTCCTCACTCCAGTACAACAAATGTATTAAACACTTCGTGGCTAACAGATCGAGCCGCGAGGGAAAAACTGCCACAGGCCGTTCTCGATCCAACCTGGCGTTGAGAGGATCGAAGTTGACGGCTGCTCATCCGCGACGAGAACTGACGGCAATTAGGGCAGGCCCAGTGCCTGCAGCATCTCCGGGTCGGGCACCGGGGGGCCATCGGGCCGGATGAGGCTCATCCCATAGCGATTGGAGAACTCCCAGACAGACCATGGGATCGCGAAGCGTTCGGCCTCTCGGCGCACCGCCTTGAGATAGCGCGAACGGTCGGCCTCGAAGGCGCCCATGCGGCCGTCCGCTGACATGAGGATAGCGCCGAATTCGCCCATGAAGAGCCGCCGGCTTGGAATGCCATGGCCTTCAGCCCAGTCGACGGCCTGACGAAAGCTCGTCTCGAGTTGGCTCTGCCCCCAGTTCTGCTCGAAATATTTCGCTACTGCTTCGCGCGCGGTGGCCATGTTCATCATCTGCTCGACCCTGCTCAAGCCGGCAGCTTCCATCCGCGCCCTAAGGGTTTCGGTCACCACTTCGGGTGTACTGCTGTCGGCAGGCCAGGGAAGTCCCGAAACAAAGCTGTTTGTGTCGTCGGGCCGCTGGTGGGTGAAGCTGTGCGGCTCATACATATGGAAGCTGTAATAGAGGTTTGGGTCATCAAAGCCGGGGCTGAGGTTGACCAGTCCGGCAATGCTGCCGCCGCAGGCGCCGGTCGCAACGATGGTGAGTTCGCTGCTGACCGCTCGAATGTCGTGGACGGTCCCCGCCATGATCCGCTGCCAGTCATCGCTGCCGCTTGGATCGCAAGGGTAATATGCTGGCTCGTTGTAAGGTTCGAGGGCGACTTTGTCGGTGCCTATCTTGACCAGCATGGCGGCGACCGCCACAACCATCTGGCGGTAGCCGGCGACGCCCTCGCTGTCGGCGCCGCCGTAGATCATCTCCATGCTGTAGTCCGGAACCTGAGTGACGCCATGCAGGTCGAAAACCACCTTGAGGCCGGTCGACGTGATCCGCTCGACGGCGGCGGCAAGTATGTCCAGCGCCTGCTGCCGCCTGGCGCCCTCGCTGGCAAGCAGAGGGCCGGGATCGACGCTCAGCCGGACGAAGTCGAAGCCCATCGATCGGATGTGGGCAAACACCTCCCCGGCCGGCCAATCGGTGAACGGCCTGCTTCCCGCAAGCCACTCCTTTTCGCTGCGATAGGGCGGCCAAACGTAGGTTCCGTCTTTCTCCACCGGCGACCAGTTGAGCCACTCATGCACGCCAACGCCGCGCTTGAGAGGGATGGGCGCTGCCTCGGCCGCCATAACCAAGGCGAGCACCCAGGCAACAACACACACCGCTTTTCTCATCGCTCTCTCCGCATGGTCGCCGGAGATATTAACCGCAACGAACGGGAAAGAAGATTGCCGGCGCGCAGCTTTTCGACGGCATGGTATACAAGGACCGAAACGTTGACGGGGCGTGCATGAGAATCGGCTGGTACATCAACCGATTGCGCAGCATGGGACCGGCCGAGGTGTTGCACCGGCTGAGCGAGCAACGTCGAAGGATCGCGTCGCGCCGCCGCGATGATGGGTGGGAGCGCTATCCATCGCCGCAGTTGCACCCGGTGCTGCCGGGATTTCGCCACGCTGTGCTGGCAGCGACCGACGCTCAACGGCAAGCCATAGCGGCGGCCGCGCAAGAGACGCTTCAGGGCCGGTTTTCGGCACTCGGGCGGACATGGCCAAAGCGCGAGCCCGATGTTTTGTTTCCTGCTGAGCTTTGGCGTCTTGATCCGGTGACCGGCAGGCTTTGGCCTGGCTCCGAGGCTCATACTTTCGACATCGATTTTCGCCATGGCGGCGACCTTGGCGATATAAAATATGTCTGGGAAATCAACCGGCTGCAGCAATTGCCGCCACTGGCTGCACACCTGCTCCTCAGCGAGGACAATCGGTCCCGGAGGGCCATCGAGGTGGCAATCGGCAGTTGGCATTCCGCCAATCCGCCGTTCCGAGGCATTGGCTGGGCGTCCGGCATCGAGGTAGCGCTGCGAGCCATCAGCCTGATCGTCACCCTGGACCTCGTTGGCGACCGGCTTGACCCGGCGACCCTGCGGAAAGCCGGTGAGATACTCGCGGCAAGCGCCTATTGGCTGCCGCGGTTTCCATCGCGATATTCCTCCGCCAACAACCATCTCGTCGCAGAATTGGCTGGCGAATATCTGGTCGGCCTGGCGCTCGGGGCCGAATCCGAAATCGCCCACGGCGCCCTCCTGAATGAGACGCACAAGCAGATACTCGCCGACGGCGCCGGTGCCGAGCAAACGCCGACCTACGCAGCCTTCAGCGCCGAACTCATCTTGCTGTGCGCCGCCGCGGCACGCCAGGCGGGAACGCCGTTTCCCCCCGCTGTCGAAGCGCGTCTGGGTGCCTTCGCCAATTTCGTCGGCTGGCTGCCACTGAAAGCCGCCCGCTTCGGCGACGACGATGAGGGCCGCGTGCTGAAGCTGGGGGACGAGCCGAACTATATCCGATCCGTCGCGGCCGCCATCCAAGGCTTGCTGGGGACGCCGGGCAACGTGCCGGGGCCCGACGACTTTCGTTCGCTTTTCTTTGGTGCGCCGTCGGGCCCGGCACCGGCGGTGCATGGCTTGCAGACATTCGCGCGAGGTGGGCTCTCCGTCTGGCGCGGAGCAATGAATGGCCGCGATGTCGAACTGACGTTCGATCATGGACCGCTCGGTTATCTCTCGATAGCGGCGCACGGCCATGCCGACGCGCTGTCGCTCAGCCTGTGCATCGACGGTGAGCCGGTGCTGGTCGATCCGGGCACCTGGCTCTACGGTTCGGGAGGCGCATGGCGCGACTGGTTCCGCTCGACGCCGGCGCACAACACGCTGAATATCGAGGGTAAAAACCAAAGCACCATCGCTGGGAATTTCAACTGGTCGCACAAGGCAGTTGCGACGCTGGTGGACAGCGAGCCTGGAACGCACTGGAGGCTGTGTGGCCGGCACGACGGGTATAGAAGCCGCTTCGGCGTCATGCATCAGCGCACTTTGGCGCGCCAGGCCGATGGCATCCTCATCACCGACCAACTGCTCGGCGGCAAGCACCAGTCCGAGATCGTCTTCCAACTGGCCGCCGGCCTCCATACCGACCGGCATGAAAACACGGTCACGGTGTTGCGCGGCGACGAGGCGCTATTGGCCATCCGCTTTCCTGATGCCGCGCTCGACATCCGCGCCGGCGGTGACATGCCGGGGCAGGGCGGTTGGGTTTCACTGCGTTTTGGTACCAGGCAGCAAGCCGAACGCCTCGCCTGGCACGGTGAAGTGGGCGAAGCCGGAATCCATATCCATCTTGCTCCAATTCACCCGCCGCAACGGCAAAAACCGGCGCCAACGTAGAGTTGCCGGGCGAGTTCCAGCCGTATTCGACATTAATTACGTTTGGACATTTAGCGGTTTCGTTACTGTTGATCTGCTAGTCTCGCACCATCCAGCCTGCTTTGCCCGCTGCGCCCGCAACAGCCACTGGTTGCAGGCGGCGTAGCGGGTTTGGCGGGAATTTCGTGCTTTGCAATTCGCCCCAGGAGCCGCTGCAACGATGTTTTCCGAATTTGCCAGAGCGATTGTGGAAAAGCTTTCGAACGTCAATCTGACCACGCTCGGCCTGCTTCTCCTCACCGCACTGGGCAGCGCGGTGATCGCCTACTGGCGAACTGCCGAACATAAATCCCTCAGGGATTTTTTCGATTTCGCCTTCCCGGCGGAAGTCATCCTGCATCCGTCGGCGCGAGCCGACGCCCTGTTCTGGATCACGAAACGGGCGATGATGCCCTTCCTGCTCATTCCTGCCGGCGTCACCTTCGTCGTCGCGGTGGGCTACGGCACACGCGAGGCAATCGGCTGGCTCCTTAACACCCACGCGCCGCTTCTCGGCGGCCCGGCGGGACCGATGACGATCGTCATCTTCACCGCAACCATGCTGGTCGCCTATGATATTTCATACTACCTCTACCACGTCGCCCAGCACCGCTTCCCGTTCCTGTGGGAATTGCACAAGGTGCATCATTCGGCCGAGGTGATGGTGGGGATCACCAAGGACCGGGTTCATCCGCTGGACGATCTGATGAACCGTATGTGGGATGGCGTCATCCCGGGCATCTGCTTCGGCATCTGGAGCCTCATTGCACTCGATCCGGTAGAGGTCGCTATCTTCGGCATCAACGTCTACGTCATCCGCAACATCCTGATGATGGATTTTGTTCGCCATACGCATCTCAAGATCTCGTTCGGCCCGTTGAACAACATCATCCTGTGTCCGCACTGGCACCAGGTTCATCACAGCATCGACCCACGTCATTATGACAAGAATTTCGGCCTGCTTTTTTCGTTCTGGGATCGGCTGTTCGGAACGCAATTTGTCCCGGAGCCTGATGAAGACCTGAAATTTGGCCTGATCGATCGCGATGTGCGCGATTATCAGTCGCTCTTTGGGCTCTACATCCTGCCGCTCAAGAAGATGACAAGGCATGTCATGCGACTGTTTCACAGGCGGCCCAATGTGGTCGCGCAGCCACAGGACAGTTCTCCTTCATGAACACCGTTGTTTCCATCGACGTCCTAGGCGCGGAGCGTCTGGAAATCGTCCGTTCGGCGGATCGCCTGGCGGCGGTCGAAGCCGCTTGGATGGACCTTTGGCATCGTACCGACGGGCTGATCTTTCAAAGCCATGCCTGGATTTCGGCATGGTGGAGTACCGTACAACGCCGTGACCAGCGCGCGTTGCGGATCGGCCTGGTGTGGAAGGGCGAGAAACTCGTTGCCGTCGTTCCGCTGGCGATCGGCAGGCGCAGGGGGCTGCGGTTTCTCGAATGGGCGGCCGGCAGCTATACCGACTATGGAGATATTCTCGTTGCCCCGGACTGCTCGTTGTCGGCGCTGCAGGAGCTATGGAGCCAACTCTGCGATGCCGGTGGCTTCGATCTTGCCCTGATCAATCGTCTCTCACCGGATGCGGCGGCCCGCAAAATTTTCACGCCGGGAGCTTCCAGCGGCATCAGGCTTCGTCCGTTTCACCGAACGGAAGTCAGCTATCGCGTTGCCGGACAATGGGAAAGCGGAGCGGCATGGTTCGCGGATCAGTCGAAAAAGACGCGCCAGAACTATCGGCGCGGCATCAAAGCGCTGGAAGAAACCGGAGAGGTGAGATTTCGCCTGCTTGCCCCCGACGAGCCGCTGCAACCGGTACTGGAGCGCCTCGCGGCCTTGAAGCGGAAATGGCTGACCGAGCGCATGCGTGAGTCCGACCTGTTCGAAGAGGGCGTGCCGGTACTCGCCGCGCTCGTCGACGCGCTGGCGCACGCCGGCGTGCTGCATATCTTCGTCCTGGAATGCAATGGCATAATGGTCGCGGTGTCGATCAACTTCGTCCAGCACGACGTGATGATGGCCTTCGTAACGACCTTCGATCCGGATTTCGGCCGGGCGTCGCCGGGTGTGATCCTGTTGATGGATTACGTACAGTGGTCGATCGATCACGGCTTGAGCGTGGTCGATTTCCTCTGTGGTGCAGAGTCGTTCAAACACAAATTCTCAACGCAGGCGGTTACGCTGGAATCCGTCATCGGAACGCGCACGGCACAGGGCGCGCTTGCATCCCTTGCCGATCGTGTCCTTCAGACCGTCAGGCACATGCGCGAGCGTTCATTGGCACCACCAGAGGGGCGCGATATCCCCGCCCAAGCCGAAGCAGCCTTGGACTAGCGGGACGCTGGCAAAAAAGCTCAAATGAAGCGCGGTATTGGACCGTTTTGCGGCGTAGTGCGGTCGCCGAGGTCGAGGAAGATTTCGTCGATGTAGCACCATCCCCAGCCTTCCGGCGGATCGTAGCCTTCGATGACGGGATGGCCGGTTGCCCGAAAATGCTTGGTGGCATGACGGTTGGGCGAGTCGTCGCAGCAGCCGACATGGCCGCATGTGCGGCAGAGCCGCAGATGCACCCACTGCGAACCGCTCTTCAGGCATTCCTCGCAGCCGAGCGCGCTCGGCGTCACGTCGCGAATGTCCCCGGCATGCCTGCATTCGTCCGCCATCATGCGCTCCTGGCCAGTTGAGGCGCCACGGCGAGACTGCCGCCTTGCGCGAGATATGCATGCAGCGCCGCAACCACCTGGGCACCTTCACCGACGGCAGCGGCGACGCGCTTGATCGAGCCAGCGCGCACGTCGCCGATGGCGAACACGCCGCTGCGGTTCGTCTCCAGCGCACCCGCTTGGCCAATGTCCGGCCCAGTGCGCACGAAGCCCTTCGCGTCCAACGCCAAGCCGCATTGCGCCAGCCAATCGGTGTTCGGATCGGCGCCGATGAACAGGAAGAGATGGTGGATCGGACGTGCTGTCTCCGTGTCGCGGTTGCGCCAGCGTACATTGCCAAGATTGCCGTCGTCGCCTTCCAGCGCCGTGATCTGCGTCTCAGCCAGCACCTCGATGTTCGGCTGTGCCCTGACGCGCTCCACCAGATAGCGCGACATGCTCGCATCCAGGCTGCTGCCGCGCGCCAGCAGCCATACCTTCTTCACATGCGCCGCCAGATAAACAGCAGCCTGGCCAGCCGAATTGCCGGCGCCGACCAGGGCCACCTCTTGCCCGGCGCAAAGCCGGGCTTCGATCGGCGAAGCCCAATAGTGCACGGAGGTTCCCTCGAATTGCGCCAGGTTTGCCATATCAAGGCGGCGATAGCGCGCTCCGCTGGCGATCACCACCGACCGTGCCCGCACGGTCTCCCCGCCGCCGACGGCGAGCGTGTAATGGGCGCCCGGCGTGTCGCTTGCACTGCCCAGCCGCTTCGCTTCGTCCGGTATCACCATTTCGACGCCGAATTTCTGCGCCTGATTGTAAGCGCGCGCCATCAGCGCCATTCCCGAAATGCCGGTCGGGAAGCCGAGATAGTTCTCGATGCGCGAGGAGGCGCCCGCCTGTCCACCAAAGGCACGGCAATCGAGCACGATCGTCGACAGCCCTTCGGAAGCCGCATAGACGGCCGCCGCGAGGCCGGCTGGTCCGGCGCCGACAATGGCCACGTCGTACAGCTTGTCGGCGTCGATCGGCCTCACCAGGCCGATGCAGCGGGCGAGCTCGTTCTCTCCGGGATTGAGCAGCAGCTTGCCGTTCGGGCAGAGCACGATCGGCAAATGGTGGATATCGACATGGAAGCGTTCGATCAGCGTCTTGGCGCAGGGATCGGTAGCGGAATCGAGAACCCGATGCGGCTGACCGCTGCGGGCTAGGAAACCTTGCAGCCGCAATACGTCACCGCTGTCGACCGGTCCGACAATGATCGGTCCGGCTGTGCCGCTCTCGAGCAGGCCGACACGGCGCAGGATCAGCGCCCGCATGATGCGCTCGCCGAGGTTTGCTTCCTGTACCATCAGGTCCCGCAGCCTTTGCGAGGCGATGACGAGCGCCTCGACCGGCTCGACCGCCTCCACATCCACCAGTGAGGGCCGGGCTGAAAGCTGCGCCAGCTCGCCGACGAAATTGCCCGCACCGTGCGTGACGATCGTTTCGCGCCGGCCGAAGCTGCCGCCCTGGATTATATCCACTTTGCCGGACAGGACCACGATCAGACCGGGCGCCAGCTCACCGGCTTTGACGATCTGTTCGCCTGCAGCATAGGACACGGCTTCGCCGAAACGGCCCATGCGGTCCAGGTCAGGTTCAGCCAGCGCGGGAAACATCTGATCGCGACGGGCAATGGAGATCGGATTGGCAGATTGAGACATGGTTCGAGCCTATCGCCGCTGTCCGACAGATTGAAGCGGTTTTTTGCGGCTTGCGGGCCGTAGGAACCTAACCCGCCTGTCGGTAAACGCTGCGCCCCTTCGCTTCGCATTTCACTAACAGCGGGCCGTGCGCCGGTGCCGTCGCGAGGTGCCTCACATTCCGTTGCATCTCCCTGATTTGTTTGATTTGCGTATTCCGGCAAACCCGACGCATGCTGCTTCGGCCGGCGCCTGTCTAAGCCGGCCAGGCCCGGCGCGCCGTCCTGTGTCAAACTCTCGGCCGCCGGGCTTCTGAACAGGAGAAACGGCCTGCGTCCGCTAGGCGGCTACCTGAAGCACGATCTTGCCGCGCGTATGCTGCTTCTCGAGCCGTTCCTCGGCTTTGGCGACGTCCTCGAGAGGATAGATTGCCTGCACGAACGGCCTGACCTTCCCGGCGTCGATGAGGCGGCTGATTTCGGCAAGCTGTGCTGCGTTCGGCTTGGTCAGATAGGAGACGCCGCGAGCCCGATGCTGGCGGGCCTTTTCCGCCGACGGTTCGGAAAGCGTTGAGACGAGCGTGCCGCCGGGTTTGAGCACGTCCCACGAGCGGTCCTGTGTTTCACCTGCTACTAGGTCGAAGACGAGGTTGACGTCCTCGACAACCTCCTCGAAGCGCTGGTTCTTGTAGTCGACCGCCTGGTCGGCGCCAAGCGCGCGGACGAAATTGAAATCCTGCGCGGAAACGGTCGTCGCGACGAAGGCGCCCGCAACCTTTGCAAACTGCACCGCCAGATGACCGACGCCGCCGGCGCCACCATGGATGAGGACCCGCTGCCCGGATTTGAGGCCGCCGTGATCGAAAAGGCCTTGCCACGCGGTAAGGCCCGCAAGCGGCACGGCGGCGGCTTCGGCGTGGTTTAAGCGTTGCGGCTTCGCCGCCGCCTCCGTTGCCTTGACGACGACATATTCGGCGTTGCCGCCGCGGTCGTTGCCGAGCATGGCATATAGCGGATCGCCCTTCTTCAGCGTATGGGCCCGCGTGCCGCACAGTTCCACCACGCCGGATACGTCACGGCCGAGCGTGACGGGCAGATCCGCGCCCGAAGAGCCCTCGCGAACCTTGTAGTCGACGGGATTGACGCTTGCCGCGTAGACCTTGAGCGTGACCTCGTCGTCATGCGGCTGAGGCAACGGAACCGCGTCCAGCGAAAGAGCCTCCGGTCCACCAAAATCGTGGATACGGACGGCCTTCATGGTAATCATGGCTTGCTCCTCGTCGGTTTGCGGTCCAGTTCGCCTCTGAACAGTTTCACCGGCAGGCTGGCGTCTATCCGGCCGGCGGTTCGGTCGTGGCAAGGCCGGTCGACGGTGCGCCGTCAGTGTATCGTTTGCGAATGCTCGCCGCCGGGTTGCGAGATGCCGCTTAGCGCTTCACCGGCTGTCGCCGTCTCGCTGTTGGTGGCGAGGTCGCCCAGCGAAACGATGCCGACCCGGCGCTTGTCGCGATTAAGCACCGGCAACCGGCGCACTTTCAGATCAGCCATGTTGCGCAGAACATCCTCCGCGTCTTCGTCGTCGAAGCAATACCTGACCTCGGTGCTCATCACTTCCCGTACCTTGGCGTCAGGTGTCTTGCCTTGGGCGACGCCGCGGATTGCGATGTCGCGATCGGTTATCATGCCGACGAGCCGGTCGTTCTCGCCCACCGGCATCGCGCCGGCGTCGAGGCGACCCATCATTTCTGCCGCATCACGTAGGGTTTGCTGCGGACTGGCGATCTCGACGTCCTTTGTCATGCAGTTGCCAACTTTCATTTTAACCTCCGTTGGTTGCAGGCCCTGCCGCCGAATTCCGTGATGGAAGGGTGAATGAGCGCCAGCGCAAAACGTTCCATGGCAAGACCCGTTTCGAGCGCTCCGCCAAATCACCCTTGCCATCCTCCACTCCGACCGCCCTTCAGGCGGTCGGCCCGGGAAAAGTCGGTTCCGAAGGAATTTCGGAAGGGGTGCCAGGAGGAATCCCGATTGGCTCCTGGTCCGGCATTGGAATTGGATCCGGCGAGGGTGGGGGTACGCCTGGAGGTTCTCCCGGCGGAGTCTCCGGCGGGGCAGGCGGCCGGGCCGGCTCGGGATTGGGATTGTCCGGCAGTGGATTCGGGTTGTTCGGATCGGGATTGTCCATCGATCACTCCCCTGACATCTGTGGCCTGATCTCCGCTCAGAGTGGGTTGTCGCAGCGGCGATCAGGCTCTCTTGTCCTAAACCAAGGGGAAGCAAAAGCGTTCCCGATTCCGACGCCAAGCGCGGTGCGAATCTATCGGGCGGTTCCCAGGCTGGCATACATTCCGTTGGTGCGGAATTGCGTCGGGTTGATGCCGTAGAGGCGGCGGAAGACCTTCGAAAAATAATTGGCATCCTCGAAGCCGCACATGATGGCGACTTCCTTGACCGGCAGGAAATCGGCCTTCGTCAGCAACTTCGCCGCGCGCTGCAGTCGCTGCTGCAGCACGAATTCGGCGGGCGGAAGACCTTCACTCTCGGCGAAGCAGCGCGAGAAATGCGCGCGGCTCAGGCCGCTGATCTCGGCGAGATCGGCAACGCGGAGCGGCCTGTCGAGATTGGCCTTGATGTGATCGATGACCGGTTGCATGGCGCTCTTGTCGTCGGTGACGGCATGCGAGCCGAAGACATCGTCGTAGAGCGCCATGGCGGCTTCATAGGCGACAGCCGAGGCGGCTCCGGGCGAGACCGCGCCTGTGATCAGGCGTACGCTGCAATCCGCGAGATGATCGATCGTCGAGGGCTTCAGCCGAAGCACCGGACCGACGGCGGCAAGGATCGACTTGTGAATGCGCAGTGCCTCCTCGCCGTTCATCGATATCCAGAAGAATTCCCAGCGTTCGCCCCTGGCCAGCCAGTAACGGTGGTTGTGCGGCACGAGAACCAGTAACGTATCGCCCCTTTGCAGACGGTAGTTCCGGTTCTCGTAGCGCAATCGGCCGATGCCGCTGATCGTGTGCTGGAGCACGGTAAACGGCGTCTGGCCGCGCCTGCGCCCATCCCAGTCGTAGACCTCGTTCTCGCGCACTTCATAGCCCGTGCTTGTCGGCATGGTGTGCAGGCGCTGGCGGCCGCGCGGCAGCGATACCGTCCTGCCCGCCGGCCCGGCGTCGATCAAGTTCCGCAGCACAAAATTACCCCTAAAAGCATAATCCTTCTCTGGTCGCGTGCTGAATTAGGCGCATAATCCCTCGAGAAAAGCAAAAGAAACCGCGGTCAAAGAGCGGACGGGAGGAAGCGCCGGAGTCCAGCCTGCACGCCATGGCAGGCGGGCCAGGCCTGTTTTCGCCGCCTTTGCCCTAACATTCGATCAGGTCGAGGTGAGACTGATGAGTTTCAAGATCGCTATCATCGGTGCGGGAAGCGTCGGCTTCACCAAGAAGCTCTTCACCGACATTTTGTGCGTTCCTGAATTCAGGGATGTCGAATTCGCGCTGACCGATCTCAGCGAGCGCAATCTCCAGATGATCAAGTCGATCCTCGACAGGGTCGTCGAATTCAACAGGCTGCCGACCAAGGTTACAGCAACGACCGACCGCCGTGCTGCCCTCGAGGGTGCCCGCTACGTCATCAGCTGCGTTCGCGTCGGCGGTCTCGAAGCCTATGCCGACGACATCCGCATTCCGCTGAAGTATGGCATCGACCAATGCGTCGGCGACACGATTTGCGCCGGCGGCATCCTCTACGGCCAGCGCAACATTCCGGTGATCCTCGATTTCTGCAAGGATATCCTCGAAGTCGCCGAGCCTGGGGCGAAATTCCTGAACTATGCCAACCCGATGGCCATGAACACCTGGGCGGCGATCGAATATGGCAAGGTCGATACCGTCGGCCTCTGCCACGGCGTCCAGCACGGCGCCGACCAGATCGCCGAAGTGCTCGGCGCCAAGTCGCGCACCGAACTCGATTACATCTGCTCCGGCATCAATCACCAGACCTGGTTCATCGACCTGCGTCTCAACGGCCGCAAGATCGGTAAGGACGAGCTGGTTGCCGCCTTCGAGGCGCATCCGGTCTATTCGCAACAGGAAAAGCTGCGCATCGACGTCCTGAAGCGGTTCGGCGTCTATTCGACCGAAAGCAACGGCCATCTTTCCGAATACCTGCCCTGGTACCGCAAGCGGCCGGACGAAATCACCCGCTGGATCGACATGTCCGACTGGATCCACGGCGAGACCGGCGGCTACCTTCGTTATTCGACCGAAACGCGCAACTGGTTCGAAACCGAATTCCCGCAATTTCTGGAATCCGCCGCGAGGCCGATCGATCCTGCCAAGCGCTCCAACGAGCATGCCAGCCATATTCTCGAGGCGCTGGAGACGAACCGCGTTTATCGCGGTCATTTCAACGTCAAGAACAATGGCATCATCGCCAACCTGCCGCAGGATGCGATCGTCGAGTCGCCCGGCTTCGTCGATCGCTTCGGTATCAACATGGTGGCCGGCATCACGCTGCCGGAGGGCTGCGCCGCCACTTGCATTTCCTCGATCAACGTCCAGCGCATGTCGGTTCATGCGGCAATCTCCGGCGATATCGACCTGCTGAAGCTCGCGGTCCTGCACGACCCACTGGTCGGCGCGGTTTCGACCCCGGAAGAGGTTTGGCAAATGGTGGACGAGATGGTCGTCGCCCAGGCCCGCTGGCTGCCGCAATATGCCGATGCGGTGCCGGCCGCGAAGGAACGGCTTTCGAAATCCAGGGTCAAGACCCGAGAATGGGCCGGTGCGGCACGGCGCGACGTCCGTTCGATCGAGGAATTGCGTGCGGAAAAAACGGCTCTCAAGCAGGCCGTCTGAATTTCATCGGGACGGATTGCGGTAAAGTTTCGGAGGGATTTTCGGCGCCGCACCGTCTGCATAGCGTTCGAGGAGAAATGGAGCGGCGTCAACGCGCTCCTGAACAACAGGGAGGAGAGACGATGAGGAATTTTCGAAACATTGGCATTCTCGCAGGGCTGGCGCTTGGCGTCTCGGCCTCGGCGCTGAGCGCATATGCATCCGAGCCGACCGTGCCGCCGGTGCCCGCGCAATTTCCCGCCGAGGGAAAGATCAAATATGTCGCGCGCGACTCCATCCTGGAGTTCAAGGCACTTCCAGAATACCACGAACCCGATTGGGTCACCGACAAATACGTCAAGCCAGGCAAGCTGCCGCCGGTCAAGGACCGGCTCCCGAAGGAGCCGCTGGTCTTCAAGACCGGCAACATGCCGGACGGCGTCGGCGTCTACGGTGACACGATGCGCCATGTCATCGGCGGCCGGCCGGAGGGCTGGAACTACGGCGCGGGGCAGACGCAAGGCTGGGGCGGCATCGACATCGGCCTCTCCGAATGCCTTACGCGAACGGCCCCGCTTTTCCAGGTCGAAGCCAAGGACACCGAGCCGCTGCCGAACCTCGCCAGGGGCTGGGACTGGTCGAAGGACGGCCACACGCTGACGATGCATCTGGTCGAGGGCGCGAAATGGTCGGACGGCGTTCCGTTCAACGCCGACGATGTGATGTTCTACTGGGACGACGAGGTGATCGACCCCAATGTCTCGCCGCTGAACGGCGCCACGCAGGAGACCTTCGGCGTCGGCACGACGCTGAAGAAAATCGACGACTACACCGTCGAGTGGACCTTCAAGGACGCCTTTCCGAAGCAACACCTCTACGCCATGGCTTACGGCAAGTTCTGCCCCGGACCGTCGCACATCCTCAAGCCGCAGCATCCGAAATACTCGAAGAACACTTACGAGCAGTTCAAGAACGCGTTCCCGCCGGAATATATGAACATGCCCGTGATGGGTGCCTGGGTGCCGGTGGCATACCGCCCCGACGACATCATCGTCATGCGCCGTAATCCGTACTATTGGAAGGTCGACGAGAAGGGCAACCAACTGCCGTATCTCAATGAACTGCACTACAAATTATCGACCTGGGCCGACCGCGACGTTCAGGCGGTGTCGGGGGCGGCCGACATCTCCAATCTGGAGCAGCCGGAGAATTTCGTCGCCTCGCTGAAGCGGGCGGCGCAAAAGGACGCGCCGGCCCGGCTTGCCTTCGGTCCGCGGCTGATCGGCTATAATCTGCGGATGAACTTCTCCGCCAACGGCTGGGGCAATCCCGACGAGCGTGGGCAGGCGGTTCGCGAGCTGAACCGCAACGAGGATTTCCGCAAGGGCGTTACCATGGCGCTCGACCGCAAGGCGCTCGGCGACTCGCTGGTCAAGGGTCCGTTCACCGCCATCTATCCGGGCGGCTTCTCCTCGGGTACGAGCTTCTACGACCGGAAGTCGACGGTCTACTACCCCTTCGATCTCGAAGGCGCCAAGGCGGAACTCGCCAAGGCAGGCCTGAAGGACAGCGACGGCGACGGCTTCGTCAATTTTCCTGCCGGCACCGCCGGCGGAAAGAATGTCGAGATCGTGATGCTCGTCAACAATGACTACACCACCGACAAGAGCCTCGCGGAGGGCGTCGTCGGCCAGATGGAGAGGCTAGGTCTTCGCGTTGTCCTGAACGGGTTGAACGGCGTCCAGCGCGACGCGTCCATGTATTCTGGCCGTTTCGATTGGATGGTCAGGCGCAATGATGAGGAGCTCACCTCGGTCGTACAGAACACCGAGCAACTGGCGCCGATCGGCCCACGCACAAGCTGGAACCATCGCGCTCCGGAAAACGGCCAGGTCGATCTGATGCCGTTCGAGAAGGACCTCGTCGACATCGTCAACAAGTTCGTCTCGGCGCAGGACAACGACGAGCGCGCCAGCCTGATGAAGCAGTTCCAGAAGATCTCGACGCAACACGTCTATACCGTCGGGCTGACCGAATATCCCGGCGCGCTGATCATCAACAACCGCTTCTCCAATATTCCGCAGGGAACGCCGATCTTCATGTTCAACTGGGCCGAAGATTCGATCATTCGTGAAAGGGTCTGGGTCGCTGTCGACAAGCAGCAGAAATATGAACTGTTCCCCGAACAGCTTCCCGGAAAGCCCGGCGACAAGGGTCCGACGAACTGAGTTTCCTCCCCTGACTTGAAAATTCCCGGCCGCGCTGCTGGCGCGGCCGGGACAAAGCCAGCGGCAAGGGGATAACTGAAACCGAGCGAGGAGAGAAACGGCCGATGCTGCGATTTCTGCTTATGCGCATAGCATCCGCATTACCGGTTCTCGCCATTTTGAGCGTGGTTACCTTCGCGATCATCCAGGCCCCGCCGGGCAACTATGCCGACTACATCCGCTTGCAGCTCATCAACCAGGGTGGAGCCTCCTTTGCCGAGGCCGATGCGCAGGCGAAGGCTTATAGCGTGGAGCATGGCCTCGATAAGCCGGTTCCGCTCCAATACCTGAACTGGATCGCCGGCATCGTCACCCGCGGCGACTTCGGCTACAGCCTGTATTACAACAAGCCCGTCGCCGACGTGGTGGGCGAGCGGCTGCCGCGCACGCTGCTGCTTGCGCTTGTCTGCCATCTCTTGGCTTCGGTGCTGGGCATCGGCTTTGGCATCTGGGCGGCGACCAGACAGTACAGCTGGATCGACAGTACGCTGTCAGCGATTTCCTTCCTCGGCATGACGGTGCCGCGCTTCCTGATGGCGCTGATCATCGTCTACCTGCTGGTCTTCCAGTTCAATGTGTCCGAGATCGGCAGCTTCTTTTCGCCGCAATTTGGCGGGGCGCCGTGGTCCTGGGCGAAGTTCGTCGATCTCGTCCGGCATGTCTGGCCGGTTGTCGCCATCGCCACCTTTGGCGGGCTCGCCTACAACATGCGGGTGATGCGCGGCAATTTGCTCGACACGCTGAACGCGCAATATGTCGAAACCGCTCGCGCCAAGGGTCTCAGCGGTGGTGCGGTCGTGATGCGCCATGCGGTGCCCAATGCGCTGCATCCGCTGGTCATGTATCAGGGCGTGGTGCTGCCCTATATGCTGACCGGCGAGATCGAGACTGCGATCATCTTTGCCCTGCCGACCGTCGGCCCGGCGATCGTCGGTTCGATGGCGGTTGGCGACGTCTATGTCACGGCGACCTTCATGATGGTGCTGTCGGCGACGCTGATCGTCGGCAACATCATCGCCGACATGCTGCTCGTCATGCTCGATCCGCGTGTGCGCCAATATGCAGGGTCCTGAGATGCTTGTGTTCGAGCCCTCGCTGCCGCCACTTGCCGAGGAGCCGGCCAAGATCAAGCCGCGCGGCAATGAGAGCTACATCGCACTCGTCTGGCGCCGCCTGAAACGGTCCTGGACCGGCATGGCCGGGCTCATCCTGGTCGCGTTTCTGGTGCTGCTGGCGGTGTTTGCCGACTTCTTCGCACCGATGGATCCCAAGGTGACCGATGTCGGCTTCGCCCCGCCGCAGATGATGAGCTTCCATGACAAGGACGGCAACTTCGTCTTCCAGCCACGCGTCTATGCCCTGGCGGATTCGGAAGACCTCGACCCGGTTACCTTCCAACCCGTCGTCGGGCCGGACTACGACCATCCGCGGCTGCTCGGCTTCTTCGTCAAGGGAGCGGAGTACAGACTGCTCGGCCTGCTTCCCGCGAACCGGCACTTCTTCGGCTCGACCGACGGCCAGCCGGTGCACTTCCTTGGCACCGACAAATTCGGCCGCGATGTGCTGGCTCGTGCGATTTATGGTTCGCGCATCTCGTTGATGATCGCATTGACCGTGGTTTTCATCGTCACCGTGATCGGCACGACGGTCGGCATGGTGTCGGGTTATTTCGGCGGCACATTCGATGTCTGGGTCCAGCGCTTCGTCGAACTGGTGCTCGCATTTCCGCAATTGCCGCTTTATCTGGCGCTAACGTCGCTGGTTCCGGTGACGGCGCCGACAAATGTCTTCCTGGCCTTCGTGATCGTCGTCATGTCGGCGCTTGGCTGGGCGCAGATGTCGCGCGAGGTGCGCGGCAAGACCCTGGCGCTGGCGCGAATCGACTACGTCCGTGCGGCGATGGCGGTCGGCGCCACGGATGGCCGCATCATCATGCAGCACATTTTCCCAAACGTGATGAGCCACGTGATCGTTGCCGTCACATTGGCGATCCCCAGTGTCGTCCTGCTCGAATCCTTCCTCGGTTTTCTCGGCTTCGCGGTGAAGCCGCCACTGATCTCCTGGGGGCTGATGCTGCAAGACACCGCCACCTATTCGGTCATTGGCACCTATCCCTGGATCCTCTCGCCGGTCGGCTTCGTGCTTGTCACCGTCTTCGCGTTCAACGCGCTTGGCGACGGACTGCGCGATGCAGTCGATCCTTATTGACGTGACATGATGCAACACGCGCTCGTCAAATCTTTCGCACCGCCTGTCCGGCTCGACCATGATGGACGTTCGGAAAACCCGGTCATCGATGCCCGCAACATCGCCGTCGATTTCAAGGTCGAGCACGGCATGGTGGAAGCGGTCAAGGACATCTCCTTCCAGCTCTATCGCGGCGAGACGATCGCCATTGTCGGCGAGTCCGGATCGGGCAAGTCGGTGACGGCGCGCACCGTCATGGGACTGTTGTCGAAGCGTGCGGTCGTGTCGCCGAAATCGACCGTCGAATACAATGGGGCGAACATCCTGAAATTTTCCGAGCGTGCCCGGCGCAAACTGCGCGGCGACCGCATCTCGATGATCTTCCAGGAACCGATGAGTTCGCTCAACCCGATCTACACGATCGGCAGCCAGATCGTCGAGGCGATACGGGTGCATCGCAAGATGAGCCGCAGGCAGGCCGAGGCAAGGGCGCTCGAGCTGCTGCAGCAGGTGCAAATTCCTGAGCCCCAGGCGCGGCTGAAGCAGTATCCGCACCAGCTTTCCGGCGGTCAGCGCCAGCGTGTGATGATCGCCATGGCGCTGGCCAACGATCCGGACGTGCTGATCGCCGATGAGCCGACGACGGCGCTCGACGTGACGGTTCAGGCGCAAATCCTCAATCTCATCCGCAACCTGCAGAAGAAACTGCGCATGGCGGTGATCCTGATCACGCACGACCTGACCGTGGTGCGGCAGTTCTCCGACTATGTCTACGTCATGCAGCATGGGGAGATGCGCGAGCACAATGTGACGGAGAAGCTGTTCGCCAATCCGCAGCATCCCTACACATGCCACCTGCTTGCCTCCGAGCCGCGCGGCCAGGCAAATCCGTTGCCGGAAGGCGCCGACGTCATTCTTGAGGCCAAGGGTGTGCGCGTCTCCTTCATGCTGCGGCACGGCACGTTCATGAAGCCGGATCTGCGCGAACTTGTCGCCGTCGACAGCCTCAGCCTGACCCTCCGGCGGCACGAGACGCTGGGCCTCGTCGGCGAATCCGGATCGGGCAAGACCACGTTCGGCGAGGCGTTGCTCAGGCTCAACACCACGGACAGCGGCGAGATCTATTTCGATGGCCAGCCGATCCATGGCTGTTCGCGGGCGCAGATGCGGCCGCTGCGGTCGCGCATGCAGGTCGTCTTCCAGGACCCGTTCTCGTCGCTCAACCCGCGCATGACGATCGGCCAGATCATCGAGGAAGGGCTTGTCGTCAACCGCATCGGCGCCACGAGGAACGATCGGATCGAGCGGGTGCGCGAGGCACTGATCAGCGCCGGCATGCCGGGCGATATCCTGTCGCGCTTCCCGCACGAGTTTTCCGGCGGCCAGCGCCAGCGTATTGCGATTGCCCGCGCCGTCGCGCTCGAACCGGAATTCATCGTACTCGACGAGCCGACATCGGCGCTGGATCTCTCGGTCCAGGCGCAGATCATCGAACTGCTGCGCAAGCTGCAGCGCGAACGGGGCCTGAGCTACATCTTCATCTCGCACGATCTCAAAGTCGTGCGGGCGCTGT
Source organism: Mesorhizobium sp. M1403 (assembly GCF_040317695.1). Classification (NCBI taxonomy): domain Bacteria; kingdom Pseudomonadati; phylum Pseudomonadota; class Alphaproteobacteria; order Hyphomicrobiales; family Phyllobacteriaceae; genus Mesorhizobium; species Mesorhizobium sp. M1403. The sequence continues at coordinate 159,681 of NZ_JAMYKY010000009.1, forward strand.
GCCATCGCGTCATCGTCATGCAGCACGGCCGGATCGTCGAAGAGGGGCCTGTCGACGAAGTCCTGTCCCATCCCAAAACCGCTTACACCGAACGGCTGGTCAAAGCCGCTTTCGAGGTAGCCTGATTGTTATGCCGGAGGTTATTGTGGCAAGAAATCCCAAGGTCGCTTTCATCGGAGCTGGCTCGACGGTGTTCATGAGGAACATCGTTGGTGACATATTGCAGCGTCCGGCTTTATCCGGCGCGACGATCGCACTGATGGACATCAATCCGCAAAGACTTGAAGAAAGTGCAATCGTCGTTGGCAAGTTGATCTCGACGCTTGGCGTAAAGGCCAAAGCCGAAACCTATTCGGACCAGCGCAAGGCGCTGGCGGGCGCCGATTTCGTCGTCGTCGCCTTCCAGATCGGCGGCTACGAGCCCTGCACGGTCACCGACTTCGAAGTTCCGAAGAAATACGGGCTGCGCCAGACCATCGCCGATACGCTCGGCGTCGGCGGCATCATGCGAGGCTTGAGAACCGTGCCGCATCTGTGGAAGATCTGCGAAGACATGCTCGCGGTCTGCCCGCAGGCTATCATGCTGCAATATGTCAACCCGATGGCGATCAACACCTGGGCGATCGCGGAGAAATACCCCGACATCAAGCAGGTCGGCCTCTGCCATTCGGTGCAAGGCACGGCAATGGAGCTGGCGCATGATCTCGACATTCCCTACGAGGAGATTCGCTATCGCTCGGCCGGCATCAATCACATGGCCTTCTACCTGAAGTTCGAGCATCGCCAGCCGGACGGCTCCTATCGCAACCTCTATCCGGATCTGCTGCGCGCCTATAGCGAAGGGCGGGCGCCGAAGCCGGGGTGGAACCCGCGCTGCCCGAACAAGGTGCGCTACGAGATGCTGAAGCGCCTCGGTTACTTCGTCACTGAAAGCTCCGAACATTTCGCGGAATACACGCCCTATTTCATCAAGGACGGGCGCGAAGATCTGATCGAGAAATTCGGTATCCCGCTCGACGAGTATCCGAAGCGCTGCATCGAGCAGATCGAACGCTGGAAGGGGCAAGCGGAAGCCTATCGCTCGGCTGACAAGATCGAAGTGGAGCAGTCGAAGGAATATGCGTCCTCGATCATGAATTCGGTCTGGACCGGCGAGCCGTCGGTGATCTACGGCAATGTCCGCAACAATGGCTGCATCACGTCATTGCCATATAATTGCGCGGCCGAGGTGCCGTGCCTCGTCGACGCCTCCGGCATTCAACCCACCTTCATCGGCGACCTGCCGGTGCAGCTTACTGCGCTAATCCGCACCAATATCAACGTCCAGGAGCTGACGGTCCAGGCGCTGATGACCGAGAACCGCGAGCACATCTATCACGCGGCGATGATGGACCCGCACACGGCGGCTGAGCTCGACCTCGACCAGATATGGTCGCTGGTCGATGATTTGCTGGTTGCGCATGCCGATTGGCTGCCGGCCTGGGCGCGCGGAGCGCGCAGCGTTCGGGCGGCCTGAGGCGCAGGGCTGTCTATTTCACTCGCCTATGCCGACCATAAAGCCCGCTTTGAAAGCGGCGCGGCGTTGCCGGCCGATGTCTCGAAATCGAAGAGCTTCTGCGTCACCAGTGCAGCCGCCCCTCTTGCCCAGGAATTGTCCTCCCAGTCCAGCAGCATTGGCGGTGCTTGTCGAAAGGTGTTTTGCCCGAGCATCACCCGCATCGGGCCAAACAGCGCGTCGCCAAACGATACCGCTTCACCGCCGACAACAATGACCTCCGGGTCGGTGATGTTGACAAGATTGGCGAGATGCCGGCCGATGCCACGTCCGGCTTCTTCGAGAATGGCGACGGCTCGCGGTTCGCGGTCTGCCAAGGCTTCCATAAGGGTCGCTTTGCAATCCGCTTCGTCGTGCCCGGTGGCTTCGCGCCATGTGCGCAGGATCGCCGGCTCGGCGTAATAGGCCATCAGGCAGCCGCGTTTTCCGCACTCGCAAAGGCGGCCGTTCTCCTCATAGGAGGTGTGACCGAATTTGCCGGCAGCACCGTTCGCACCGCGATAGAGTTTGCCTTCGAAGACGAGCGCACAGCCGATCCCGACGCCGATCGCCAGCACCGCCATATTGCGGTGCTGGCGTCCGAGGCCGAAGAGTTGCTGGGCAATGGCGTAGGCATTGGTGTCGTCCTCAAGCCACACGGGGACGTCCACCCGTTCGGCCAGCATCGGGCCAAGGGGAACGTTGTCCCAGTTATAGCGATTGCTGCGGATACACACGGCCTTCTGGTTGTCTATAACGCCAGGCATTGAAACGCCGATCCCGGCAAGCTTGGCGCCGGGCCGATCGACAATCGCAATCAGCTCCGGCACCGCCTTGGCCAACGCCTTTGTAATACGGTCGGGATCGCTGTCCGAGAGCTTGACGCGCATGGAACCCAGCGGATTGGTCGCAAGATCGGTGACCACGCATTCGACCGACCCGACCATCAGCTTGAAACCTATGGCGAGGCCGTTTGCGTAGTTGATATCCACCGGGATAGGGCGGCGCCCGGCCGAGCCCACGACTGTCTTGCCCTCGATCAGCAGGCCATCCTCGATGAGGTCCGCCACGACGAAGGTGACGGCCGCCGGACTGAGGCCGGTAACGGACGCTATGTCGGCCCGGCTGCGCGGACCCTCCTGCCGCAAGAGATTGAGGATCAGTCTCCGGTTCATCGCCCGGGTCGTGCTCGGGTCACCCTTGAGCTTCACGGATTTATTCCTTAATTTTGTAAATTAATTATTGCCTCTCGATCAAACATATGCGTAAGTTTGCCCAACTGTTCAACACCCGAACCGGGGTTAACGAAAATAATCCGGTTCATACCGGCAGCCACCGCGCTCTGAAGGAGCGGGCAAGCATGTTGTCTTGCCCGGGAGATGCGTTGTCGGGTTCGCACAGCGCCGGTGAGGGGGACGACCGCGTCGGCCGCGATGCCGGGCAGAATTAACAACAAGGGAGGAGTGACAATGACGTTCAAGTGGATCGAAAAGCCGTCGACGCGGCGCAATTTCCTTAAGGGAGCCGGTGGCGTTTCCGCCGCGGTGCTCACGGGCTTTCCAATGCCGGCACTCAGCCAGTCGAGCGAAGTCACCATCATTTCAGATGAAAACAATGCCGATGCCCTGCAGATTTTGCGGCGCATCGCGGCCGATTTCGAGAAGCAGTCAGGCACCAAAGTTGTGATCAACAACATGGATCACGAAGCCCACAAGACCGCGATCCGCAACTACCTTGTGGCCGGCGCGCCGGATGTCTGCTTCTGGTTCTCCGGAAACCGCATGCGTGCCTTCGTCAACCGCGGCCTGTTCGACGACATTTCGGATCTGTTCGAGAAGGAAAAATACAAGGACGTGCTGGGTGCTACGACCGGTGCCGTCACGGTCGACGGCAAGCAGTATGGACTGCCGACCGGCGGCACGATGTGGGGCATGTTCTATCGCAAGGACGTCTTTGCCGAGCACGGACTTACGGTACCGGCGACCTGGGACGAATTCCTCGCTTACGGCCAGAAATCCAAGGCCGCCGGCCTAATCCCCGTCAGCATCGGCACCAAGGAACTCTGGCCGGCGGCCGGATGGTTCGATCAGATGAACCTGCGCATCAATGGTCTCGACAAGCACTTCGCCTTGATGAACGGCAAGATGGCCTATACCGACCCGGCGCTGAAGCCTGTTTTCGACCACTGGGAGGAGCTGATCAGGCAGGGTTTCTTCACGCCGGATCAAACCTCGTTCGGCTGGCAGGAGGCCGGCGCCTTCCTCGCCCAGAAGAAGGCCGGCATGATGAACCTCGGTGCCTTCGTGAAGGCTACTTTCCCTGAGCAGGATCTCGAGCAGCTGACATTCGCGCCTTTCCCGAAGATTGACGCCGCCCTCGACCGCTACGAAGAATTCTCGGTCAATTCGGTCCACATCCCGGCCAACGCCAAGAACAAGGCGGGTGCCCGCGAGTTCCTCGCCTTCTTTTACCAGCCGGAAAATTTCGGCCCCTATCTGGAACCTGGCGGCAACGTTCCGCCGCGCAACGACCTTCCAGCCAGCAAGGACCCGCTGGTCAACGCGGCTGTGGAAAGCCTCAAGACGGTGGCCGGCACGTCGCAATATTACGACCGCGACACCGATCCCGACATGGCCCAGGCGGGTCTGGTCGGTTTCCAGGAATTCATGGCCAAGCCGGAGCGCCGGGATGCCATTCTTCAGCGACTCGAGGGAACCCGTCGCCGGATCTTCAAGATCTAGCGCCTCCCAGCCGAGGGGAGCGGGGTCTTGCCCGCTCCCCGATGCGTTCCGGTGAATGAGGTCTCCCAAAATGACGAAGCTTTGGCGCCGCCATCGCTGGTGGCTGACACCGACACTTCTGATCCTGCCCGCTGCTGTGCTGTTTTCCGTCGTCATTCTGGCCTCTGCGGTCGAGAGCCTATGGATCAGCCTGCACGAATGGGACGGCTTCAGCCCGATGGTCTGGATCGGCCTTGGCAACTACCGCGAATTGTTCGCCGACCCGCAGTTCTATGTTTCGCTGAAGAACAATCTGATCTGGCTGGTGATGTTCATGCTGGCGCCGCCGCTCGGCCTCGCCATCGCGCTGCTCGTCAGCCAGAAAATCCGCGGCATGCGCCTGCTCAAGTCGCTGTTCTTCATTCCGCTGGTGCTGGCTTCGGTTGCCGTCGGCGTTGTCTTCACCTGGGTCTATACGCCGGAATTCGGACTTCTCGCCCTGATCTTCCGCACCTTCGGCGCGACCGCCCCGGCAGTGCTGTCGGATGAAAACTTCGTCACCTTCGCCGTCGTGATCGCAGCGTTGTGGCCGCAGATCGCCTTCTGCATGGTGCTCTATCTCGCCGGCCTCAACAATCTCAGCGAGGACCTGATCGGCGCCGGGCGGGTCGACGGCGCCAGGGGCTGGAACATGCTGCGCCACATCGTGTTGCCGCAGCTGACACAGGTCACCTTTATCGCCATCGCTGTCACCGTCGTCGGCGCACTGCGTTCCTTCGACATGGTCTCGGTGATGACCAGCGGCGGCCCCTTCGGTTCGTCCGAGGTGCTTGCCTATCAGATGTTCGAGCAGTCCATCTTTTCCTACCGCTTCGGCTATGGCGCGGCCATTGCCTCGGTGCTGTTCGTGATCATGGCGGTCTTCATCGCCTGGTACCTGACGCGGATGATCCGCGCCGATGAAAGGGGCGGCTGATGTTTCCCCGCCCGATTCCCGAAACTGCTATTTGGCAGCGTCGCCTCTATGTCGTGCTGGTGGTCGGCATCCTGATTGTCTGGCTGGCGCCGCTCTTTGCCATCATTCTTACCTCGTTCCGCTCTACGCAGGATGTCATGGGCGGCAATCTGTGGGGCTGGCCGACCCAATTCGGCCTGGTCGACAACTACACGGCAGTCTTCACCCAGACGCCGATGGCCCGCTACTTCCTCAACAGCCTGACGATCACCATCCCCTCGGTGATCGGCGTTCTCATCTTGAGCACGCTCGCCGGGTTCGTGCTCGCCCGTTACCGATTTCGCGGCAACATGCTCGTCTTCGCCCTGTTCGTCGGCGGAAACTTCCTGCCGCACCAGATCATGATGATCCCGGTCCGCGATCTCATGGTGCGGCTCAACCTCTACGACACGATGTCGGCCCTGATCATCTTCCACATCGCCTTCCAGACCGGGTTTGCAACACTGTTCATGCGCAACTTCATCGCCGCCTTGCCGGGAGAACTGTTTCAGGCAGCCAGGGCCGAGGGCGCGACACCGTTTCAGACATTGGTACACGTCGTCGTCCCACTGGTACGGCCGGCTCTCGCGGCGCTTGCCATCCTGCTCTTCACCTTCATCTGGAACGATTATTTCTGGGCGGTCGTGCTCACCATCAGCGATACCGTAAAACCGGTCACCGCCGGCCTTGCCAATCTGCGCGGCGAATGGGTCTCGGCCTGGAACTTGATCTCGGCTGGAACCATCGTCGTGGCTTTGCCACCAGTCGCCATGTTCTTCCTTATGCAGAAGCACTTCATCACCGGCCTCACCATGGGAGCGGTCAAGGGATGAACGACCATGGCTTCAAGGCGTCGCCCATCCGATTCGAAACTGATTTTGCAAGCAGGGCTCCATGACCAGTCTTGAACTCAGGCAGATACAAAAGAATCATGGCACCTATCATGCACTGCGCGGCATTGATCTCAGCGTCGAACAGGGCGAGTTCATTGTCACCGTCGGGCCGTCCGGTTGTGGCAAGTCAACGCTGTTGAAGATCATTGCCGGGCTTGAAACCGTTTCGACCGGTGAAATTCTCATCAACAACCGTGATGTCACCACCACCGAGCCGGGTGAGCGCGGCATTGCCATGGTTTTTCAGTCTTATGCGCTTTACCCGCATATGACCGTCGCCGAGAACATGGGTTTCGGCCTGCGCATGGCGCATCGCCCCAAGGCCGAGATCGATGCCGCCGTGCTGCGAGCCGCCAAGATCCTTCGCATTACCGACCAGCTCGACAAGCGGCCGAAACAGCTTTCCGGCGGCCAGCGTCAGCGTGTGGCGATTGGCCGTGCCATAACCCGCTCGCCCGACGTGTTCCTGTTCGACGAACCGCTATCCAACCTTGACGCAGCGCTGCGCACGCAGATGCGCGTCGAGCTTTCCGATCTGCACGCCAGGCTCGGCGCCACCATGGTCTATGTCACGCACGACCAGACCGAGGCGATGACAATGGCGAGCCGTATCGTCGTGCTCAATCGCGGCTCGGTCGAGCAGGTGGGCGCTCCGCTCGAACTCTACCGCAATCCGGCCAATCTCTTCGTCGCGGGCTTCCTCGGCGCACCCCGAATGAATTTTTTCGAAGTGACCGTCGCTGCTGTCTCCGGCGGCGCCGCCACGCTGTCGACCGCCGGTCTTTCTACTTTGACTGTCGAACTGTCGGAAGCGGCATCCGTACAGGTCGGCGATAGGGTGACGATGGGGATTCGGCCGGAGAGCATCAGCTTGGCCGCGGAAGGGACAGCGAGTTTTGCAGGACGGGTGCGACTGGTCGAGCATCTCGGCCGCGAGACTATCCTCTATGCCGACGCCGGCCCGCTGCAATGCGTCAGTTCTGAAAGCGGCAGCGGCAACGTCACCGTCCAGATCGGCCATGCGAGCGCTGTCTCTGCCGACGCGACCGTCGGCTTAAAGGTCGAGCCGCGTGACGTCTATCTCTTTTCCTCTGTCGATGAGCGGACCATCAGTGCCCGTAAACCCACCATCACCGACTGACCTGCAGGAGTATCCTTCGTGAACAAGACTTCAAACGGCCGCGCCCTGTCGGTCTGGCGGACGATCCAGACCGACCGCTTTCTGGTCGGCGCGCCGCATTACCCCGAGCATGTGGACGAGAGTTACTGGGACAATGACGCCAGGCGCATGGCCGAGGCCGGCTTCAACGTCGCCCGCCTCGGCGAATTCGCCTGGCACATTTTCGAACCGCGTGAAGGCACCTTCGATTTCGACCTGTTCGACCGGGCAATCGAGGGACTCGCGCGTCATGGCGTCAACACGATCCTGTGCACGCCGACCGCCACCCCGCCGCGCTGGCTGACCGCAAAGCATCCGGAAATCCTGCGGCTTGATGGAAATGGCCGGTCGATGGGCCACGGCTCGCGCCAGTATGCCGACACCAGCAGCCCGGTGTTTCGCGACTATAGCCGCAAGATTACCAGGGCGATGGCGGACCACTACCGCGACAATGCAAATGTCGTAGGCTGGCAGACCGACAACGAACTCAACACCAGCATGCCGGAATCCTATTCGCCGTCGGCATTGAAGGAATTCCAGGCTTATCTCCAGGAAACCTACAAGACGATAGACAGGCTGAACTTCGCCTGGGGTGGCGATTTCTGGGCGACGGCTTACGGCGATTTCAGCGAAATTGTCTTCCCGCTGGATTTTTCCCCGTCCTTTCCCGGTCCCGGTCACCTCCAGGACTATCACCGTTTTCTCGCCTTTTCGACAGCACGGTTCCAGCACGACCAGGTCGAGATCCTGAGAGCCACGAATGCCGGTTGGTTCATCTTCCACAATCTCGGCGGATTGCGCGATATCGATTTTCGAGGCCAGTTCTCCACCGATCTCGACTTTGTCGGCTACGATATCTACCCGTTCCTCTATGACGAGTTCTTTCGCCTCGGCAACCACGCCAAGATCCAGGCACTGCATCTCGACATCTGCAGGGGATTTTCCGGCAACTACATAGTGCCGGAACAACAGTCGGGTTTTGGCGCCCAGCCGGGCTTCTGCACGCTGACGCCGGAGCCGGGCGAAATGCGACGCATGGCGATGTCGTCGGTTGCGCGTGGCGCCGATGGCATCATGTTCTTCCGCTGGCGTCCCGCGCATTTCGGCGCCGAGATATACTGGATGGGCATCATCGATCACGATAATGTCGCTCGCCGCCGCTATGACGAAGCGAGGCAGTTCGCCACCGAGATGATGGCGCTTAAAGACAAGATCCTAGGCACCCATGTGCGGATGGATGTCGGCATCGCCGGCTCGGACTTCGACAATCAGGAAGCCCACAAAACGTTCCCGATCGGCTTGCCAAGCCCGCAGGACGACGCAACCTTGCTACATCAGTATTGCTATGACCGCGGCATCGCCTGCGGCTTCATCCACCCGGAAGACGATCTGTCGAAGCTCAAGGTGTTCTACGTGCCGCATTGGGTGATCTGGAAGGACAGCTGGACCGAGCGGCTGCAAGTCTTTGCCGAAAATGGCGGTACCGTCATCGTTGGCGCGCGCACGGGAACCCGCGACGAAAACAACCACGTCATCCGCGAGACAGCGCCGGGCCGGTCGCTGTCGAAGCTGACCGGTGTTCGCGTCGAGGATTTCGGGCGGCTGGCGGCACCTGGGGCCAACGGCCTGTTCAACACCATGTCGCGCTCCGGCGGGCTCGTCATTCCCCCCGACAGACCGGCCGAATCCAGCCGCCGCATCCGTCGTTATACCTTCGGCAACCACGAGTTCGATGCCGGTTATTTCTATGAGAACCTCGCAGTCGAACCGGAAGTCGAAATTATCGGGGTTTGGTCGAACCGCTACGCGGTGGGAGCGCCTGCAATCACTTCCCGCGCCGTCGGCAAGGGCCGTGTGCTCTATGTCGGCACCTACCTGACTCCGGAACTGACGGCTCAGCTCGCAACCCGCACTTTCGCCGACGCGAACGTGGAGCCTCTGGTTCCGGATCTGCCGGACGGCGTCGAGGTGACGATGCGCGAGAATGATGAACGCCAGCTTCTGTTCATGCAAAACATCAAGGACACGCCGGTTGCGGTAACCGGCGTTCCCGCCGGCAGCAACCTGCTCGACGGCAAAAGGCCTGTCTCCGGAGTGCTGACCCTGGACGGCTATGGCTGTGCTATCATCGAATTGATCTGATGCGATACGATATGCCGCCAGCAGGTTCAAGATAGAAGAAGAGGGAGGTCAGTTTCCAGTCCACAGAATATCGAAAATGGTGAGAGCGTTGATTTTTTGGTAATGTTCTACTGGGAGATTTGGTAGACTGTTGACAGAGGAGGAGAAGTTCTGTGGACGAGATGCCGAAAACTACTCGGAATTTGCGTTTCTCCCTGGCGCTTGGAATCGTGTCCTGGCTGTTGCTCGGTTCGTCCGTTCCGGCCGCGGCTGCCAGGCTTTCGCCAGCGCAGGCTTCGGTCGTTACGGCGGAGATAGCAAAGCTCAAACATCCTGAGGAGCGTGCGCTCGCCAAAGGTTGGACGGATGCGAAGAAAGTAGCCGAGTTCATCTGCCGCCCAGCTGCCATGAAAGCGCTAAAGCGTCGCATCAAGGGTGTCGATCGGGTGTTTCTGGGGACCGACGATCCCAGCACGCTGCAGCTCGTGAGCAACCGTCGGCTGACGGGCAGCGGCCAGGCCCGAACGGGCGACGACTGGCAAGCCTTCAGCTTTTCCTGCGGGCTGAACCCACAGACCGGGAAAGCCATATCTTTCGAGATTGCCCCCTTGCCGTCAACCAGTTCGGTTCCCGCTGCCGAGGACAAGCCCGCGCCTAAATGGCCGCGTTACTTCGGGCCTGGGCCAGTGCGTTCTCCCACCTTCAATCCAAAGAAGTGGCCTGGTCAAACTCCGTAGCTGCGACGAGCACGGCGTTTGCCGATGCGCCTCTACCCGGATTGTGAAACCAGCCGGACCGAAACGATGCCGGCGAATGGCCCTAAAGTCACGCAAAGAATGATGAACGGCGAACAGCTGTTGACGCTGGAGCAAAAGGGTAATGTCGCACAGGATATTCACATCCTAAATAGAGCTCTTGCGCCTTACAACTGGCAGGATTGTCATAAAACGTTCCAACGATTTTCATGACATGGCAAGACTGTTCTGCTTTTCGGCGAATACCGCCATTGCGGAACGGCCCCGACTCGCGAACTATACATGGGAGGCGAGCCGACCAACTGTCCGGTCCGGCACTTGGCCAGTCGGGGAGGCGGTATGAACGGCAGGGTTTCGCGGCGCCAGTTCATCGCGGCGGCTGCCGGCGCGGGAATTTCGGTCAAGGTCGGTTTTCTGGGTCGGCCTGCATCGGCGGCGCTCATTGCCAATCCGTCGGACGGTTCGCTGAACTGGATCGGACCGGATGGTCGGCCGCGCTTTCGGATGGATGCCGTGGCCAAGGTCACCGGCGACAAAACCTTCACCCGCGATTTTCGCGCCCGCGACGTGGCGGGCTGGCCGCAGGAACAGAGCCACGCCTTCCTGATCCGCGGAACCCGGGCCGACGCTCCGTTCGACGGACTGGACCTCTCATTGCTCGGCGAGGATCTCAAACCCGACCGACTTGTCCTCGGCGAAGACCTTGTGCGCGATGGCCTTGTGCCGCCGGAAACAACGGCCCCTGGCTTTTATGGCGACATGTTCCTGGTGCCGAAGGGGCGCACGCCGCGCCTGCTCGGCCAGCCCGTTGCGCTCTTGATCTACAAGGATTTCGCGCGGTTCGACGCCGCGAAGCGGCTGGTCCGTTTCGCAGACGGCGTCGTGCGCTGGCGGGCGACCAGCGGCTACGACACGCCGCCGCATTACGGCGCCGGCCGTTTCGTGCGCATCGGCGGCGCGACGTCGGGCGATCCCGACATTTATGCCCCGCTCGAAGGCACGACGATCTACGGCGACTTCGACGGAGATCAGGTCGTCTGGCCGAAGCCGGATCAGAGCGGTGATGCCGCGGCGCGTGCCATGTGGGCGGCGGGCGAGATCGAGCGCGAAATCGCGGCCACCGGCGACGACGCATTGATCCTGAAGCGAAGCTATTTCTCGCAATCGGTCGACGCCTCGGCGATGGAGGCCGACAACGGCAATGTCTGGTTCGAGCCGGCCAGCTTGACGCTACATGCAATCATCGCAACCCAATCGCCCTATGAGGTCGCGACCTCGACCCTGGCGATGCTGTCCACATCGCGGTTCGCACTCAAGGCGTTCGATCTCTCGATCGGCTATACCGTCGGATACGGCACCAAGGACCACTCGATCTTTCCCTATTACGCCGTCCTGGCAGGCCTCTATGGCGACGGGCGGCCGGTGCGCCTTGCCAACGACCGGTTCGAGCAGTTCCAGATGGGGCTGAAGCGCCACGCCTTCTGGATGGAGAACACGCTTGTCGTCGATCGCTCCACGCACGCCTTCCGCATCATGAAGGGGAGCTATCGTACGGATGCTGGTGGGCGGCGCAATTTCTCGCCCGACGTCGGCAACGTCGGCGCCAGCGCTTCGCAGAGTATCTATTACCTACCGAAGAGCGATTTCTCGGTCGAGGTCCGCGCCTCGCGCGCCGTTGACGCCGGCTCGACGCGTGGATACGGCACGCTGCAGACCATGGCGGCGACCGAGATGATGGTCGACGAGGCGGCCGAACTGCTCGGCATCGATCCGATCGAGCTTCGCCTCAAGAATGCGTTCAAGACCGGCATGAAGAACTCGCAGGGTGCCATTCCCGGCGGGGCGCTGAGGACGGAAGAGATCCTGGAGCGGGCCCGTGCCCATCCGCTCTGGAAGGATCGCGCCGCGAAGAAAACTGAGTTCGACACCGCTAATCCCGGCAATCACTATGGCGTCGGTTTCGCGCAGGTGCAGAAGGATTACGGGACCGGAGCCGACGCAGCGGTGACCACGCTGTCGCTGGATCCGTCCGGTCGGTTGGCGATGCGGCAGAACGGCAACGATATCGGCACGGGCCTGACCACCTCGCAGGCGGTCATGGTCGCCGACATCATCGGCCGGGTGCCGGACGAATGCGCCTTCGGCGTCGTCGACTGGCCGGAAATGCCGCTCGTTTCGACCGAGGAGCCCTATACAACGCCACAGGACAAGGAGGATGCGCTGGCGCAGAATCCGCGCTGGACGCCCTCCTTTGTTTCACCGATGAGCGCTTCCAACAGCGCCTATTTCGTCGGCCACGCAACGCGGACGGCGGCGCGCGCACTGCTGCGCCTGTCGCTCTGGCCGGCGGCAGTCGCGCTCTGGTCGAGCGGGCCGGGTGGCGGGCAGGCGCGGCCGCTCGCGATCGATATCGGGGATGCGCGGGTGGTCGATGGCAGGCTGACGGCCGGTGGAATGGAGCCGCTCGGACTGGAGCAACTCGCGGCAGCGGCGCACAAGCTTGGCCTGGTCACGGGCGTCAGCGTCCATGTCTTCAACCGCTGGCAATGGGCGGAGGCGGTGTTCGACGTGCCGAATGTCGGCACGGTCCGGTTGCCAGCCGATGCACTGTCGGCGTGCTATGGCCAAGGCGCGCCGGCTGAATTGAAGGCCCTGATGACCTCGGATGGCTTCCATTTCCTTGACCGGCGTGAGGTGTTCTACCCGCCGGTGCAGCGCCTGAATGCTGCCGTCACCTATTACACCGGGATGGCGACGATCGCCGAGATCGCCGTCGACACCGCCTCAGGCGAGGTGAAGCTCCTGTCACATCATTCGATCCTCGAATGCGGCACTCAGGTCGTGCCGGAACTCGTCTCCGGTCAGATCCAGGGCGGTCTGGCGATGGGAGTCGGGCACGCCTTGCTCGAGGAGTTGCCACTCTATGAGGACGGCCCCGGCGACGGCACCTGGAACTGGAACCGTTATCGCTTGCCGCATGCAACAGACGTCGCGGTCTGGACGCAGACGTCGGAGGTGCTGCCGCCGCTTTCTGAAACCGATCCGCCGAAGGGAATGGCCGAGGTAGTGATGATCGCGATCGTTCCGGCGATCGCCAATGCCGTGAACCATGCCATCGGCAGGCGCTTCTATCAGACGCCGATCACATCCGAGAAAATCCTGGAGGCCCTGTCGTGACCCTCGCCACGCGACCACTCTCCATGACCGTCAACAATCGGACGGTCGGCCCGGTCGATGTGCCGGACGATCTGATGATGATCGACTTCCTGCACGAATATCTGAACCTTACGGGATCGCGGCTCGGCTGTGGCCAGGGCATCTGCCATGCCTGCGCGATCATCCTCGATGGGCCGGATGGAAGCTCCCGGGAAATCCGGAGCTGCATCACCGGAGCGCATTTCTTCGAGGGCAAATCTGTCCGCACCATCGAGGCACATGCCGAACGCGACGCGAACGGCAATGTCGTGCGCCTCTCTCCGGTCCAGCAGGCCTTCATCGAGCATTTTTCCTTCCAGTGCGGCTATTGCACGCCGGGCTTCGTCACCGCCGCGACCGTGTTGATCGAGCATCTGAAGACGGCGCCCGTCCGGCGTGCCGACGTCGAACAGACGATCGAGCAGGCGCTTGCGCCGCATATCTGCCGTTGCACCGGTTATGTCCGCTATTACGAGGCCGTTCGTGACGTGATCCTGAGCACGCCCGGGCTGGTACAGGGCTGAGGCGCGATGATGAGGCGCCCCTGGATATTCCGCCTGCCGCGCTTTCTAATTCTCGGTCTGGCGGTCACTGTGATCGCAGCGCTGGCGGTCTTCCTCGGCCTGTTCGAAAAGAGCGCCGTCAGCGCGGTGGTCGATAGGCCGTTGTCAGCCGAGGAGATGCAAAAATTGGCTCCGCAGGGCCGGTATCTTGCCCAGGCGGCCGATTGCGCCGCCTGTCATACGGCGCCGGGCGGCGCGCCCTTCGCCGGCGGTCTCGCCTTTGCCATGCCCTTCGGCACGCTCTACGCCTCCAACATTTCGCCGAACAAAGAGACCGGCATCGGCGCCTGGACCCGGGCCGACTTCCATCGCGCCGTCCGCGACGGCGTCGGGGCGCATGGCCGGCATCTTTATCCGGCCATGCCCTATACGTCCTATCGGCGGCTCACGGAGGCAGATGTCGATGCGATCTACGCCTTCCTGATGACACGCGAGCCGATCCGGCAGGCGAATCGGGCGGGCAGCTTTCCGTTCCCCTATGTCCGCCGGTTCATGACCTTCTGGAACCTGATTAATCTTCCCTCCCGAACGGTTGCCGAGGACGCGGCCAAATCGCTGGACTGGCATCGCGGACGCTATCTGGTTGATGCACTCGGCCATTGCGGCGAATGCCACACGCCACGCGATTTCACCATGGCCACGATCCCGAGCCGATATCTCCAGGGCGCGCGGATCGACAATGTCGACGCACCGGACATCACCACGGCCAGCCTGGCGCGGTTCGGCTTCGACCGCGACGGTCTCGCCGCTTACATGCGCGCCGGGCTTGGGCCGGAGGGGGTGATGAGCTTCGGCATGTTCGACGTGGTGCACAATTCGACACGGCATCTGGACGAGGCGGACGCCAAGGCGATGGCGACCTATCTGATCGGCGAGGCGGCGTCCGCACCCGAACCCGGCAAGCCGTCTGCCGCGACCGAGGCGGCCGCCGGCCGACGCGTCTATGTCGAGGCCTGTTCCGGCTGTCATGGCCTGAACGGCGAAGGCACGCCGCATGTCGCGCCGGCAGTGACCACCAATGTGTCGCTGCGCCTGCCGAGCGCCCACAATTTGCTGGTAATCGTGCTGGACGGCCTTCCGGCTCGCATCTATCCGAACGGCGAAGCGCGGCAGGACATGCCGGGCTTCCGTGAACTGCTGACCGACCAGGAAGTCGTGGATCTCGGCAATTACTTGCGCGTCAAGTGGGGCGGGACCAGTCCCGACATTACGCCGCAAAGCGTCGCGGACGTGGCAAAACGAAACTGAGTAAGCCTGATCCTGGAAGTCGACCGGTATCGGCAGCTCACAGGCTGGTATCGCCATTGCCGTTGCTCACATTCGATGCCGGCAGCTACACTACCGTTTCGACCATCGAGATCGATGGCGGCATCTCGTTTCATCGTTGTGAGCGCCATGAATTTCGACATCCCCGTCCGCACCGAGGCCTTCCGCAGCCGGATCGCCGATTTCGTCGAGCGCGAAATCCTGCCGCTCGAGGCAGACAAGGCTTCCTATGACGGCCATGGCAACATCGCGCTGCCGCTGCTCGAAACGCTGCGGCCAAAGGCGAAGGCGGCTGGCCTGTGGTGCCTGCAGTTGAAACCCGAGACTGGCGGGGCGGGCCTTTCCAAGGTGGATATAGCTGTCTGCTATGAGGCGATGAACCGCTCGATCTTCGGTCCGGTCGTGTTCAATTCCGCGGCTCCCGACGACGGCAACATGATGGTGCTGGAACGGTTGGGGACGCCGGAGCAGAAACAGAGATGGCTGAAGCCGATCGTCGATGGCAAGGTGCGCTCGGCTTTCGCAATGACGGAACCGCATCCGGGCGGCGGGTCGGACCCGTCGATGATCATGACCAGAGCCGAGCGGCGCGGCGACAGATATGTCGTCAGCGGCCGCAAATGGTTTATCACCGGGGCGCAAGAGGCGAGCCATTTCATCCTTGTCGCACGCACCTCGGACGATCCGCGTCACGGCCTTTCGGCCTTGCTGTTCCACAAGGACCAGCCGGGCTGGCGGATCCTGCGGCGCATCGAGATCATGGGACCGGAAGAACATGGCGGCCATTGCGAGCTGGAATTCGACGGGCTTGAAATCCCGGTCGAGGACGTGCTTGCCGGCGAAGGCAGCGGCCTCAGGGTTACCCAGGTCCGGCTCGGTCCAGCGCGGCTCACCCATTGCATGCGCTGGCTCGGCCTTTCCAAGCGCTGCGTCGAAATCGCGCGCGCTTATGCCGCCGAGCGTAGCGGCTTCGGGCAGCTTTTGGCCGACCGCGAGAGTATCCAGCTGTTGCTCGGCGACCTTGCCATGCGCATCGAGATCGGTCGCTTGCTGGTGATGAAGGCGGCCTGGGAGCTCGATCGCGGTGGCTTTGCCCGCAAGGAGGTTTCCATGGCCAAGATCCAGGTCGCCAATGTGCTGCATGACGCCGCCGACGTGGCGATCCAGATCAACGGCGCCCGCGGCTATTCGAAAGACACTGTGCTCGAATGGATCTACCGCTATGCCCGCCAGGCTCGCCTGGTCGACGGCGCCGACGAGGTTCACAAGATGGTGCTCAATCGCTTCCTCAACGAGGAAGGTACAGGCTTCTGGCGCTGGCATGTCGAAGCCGGCACGCAAGATGACACAGGTCGCAGCGGGAACGGCTGAGCCGGCAATGAGGACGGATTTCGATCCAACGCGCCTGGAGGATTTTCTGAGAGCGCATTTTGGCGATGGCCAGATGTCGCTTGAGCGGATCGTCGGCGGCCAATCCAATCCGACCTATTTCGTCGACTATGGCGGCCGCCGCATGGTGCTGCGCAAGAAACCTCCGGGACCGATCCTGCGCGGCGCTCATGCCGTCGATCGCGAATACAGGGTGATCGAAGCGCTCGCGGAGACAGAGGTGCCGGTGCCGCGGCCGGTGCTCTTTCACGACGGCGACGAGCCGCTTGGCACGCCGTTCTATCTGATGCAGCGGCTCGACGGCCGGGTGTTCCACGATGGTGCGTTGCCGGGACTGGCGCCGGACGAGCGGCGCGGCATCTATTTCGGCATGGCCGAGGCGCTGGCAAAGCTGCACGCAGTCCGGCCGGACGAAGTCGGGCTCGGCGATTATGGCCGTCCCGGGAACTATTTTGAGCGACAGATCGCGCGCTGGACCAGACAGTTGCGGGAATCGCCGAGCGAGCGCATCACCGCGCTCGAAGCCGTCGCCGAATGGCTGCCGCGACATCTTCCGCCAGATGACGGCCACGTCTCGATCGCGCATGGCGACTTCCGTTTCGGCAATCTCATCTTCCATCCCGAGCGGCCCGAAGTGATCGGCATACTCGACTGGGAGTTATCGACGCTTGGCAATCCGCTTGCCGATCTCGGCTTCTGCTCGATGCCCTGGCATTCCTCGCCTGACGAATATGGCGGCATCCTCGGCCTCGATCAGGCCGCGCTCGGGATTCCGACACAACGCGAATTCCTCGATCATTACTTCGCCCACGCCGTGCCGACGGCGCCGCTGCAACGGTTCCATCTGGTGTTTGCCATGTTCCGGTTTGCGGTGATCTTCGTCGGCATCGCCGACCGCGTGCTGGCCGGCAGCGCGGTTGCGGCCGATGCGGCGGATGTGGCACCGCTGGCCGGCCATTTCGCTGCACGCGCCATGGAAGTCATCGACGGCGCGCGGCCCTGGTGAGGAGAGGCTGGCAATCGGCTGAGCGAGCCGCACGCGATACGCGTTCAGTTCATTCGAACTTCCGGTTCCGCCAGCAGTGGAATCTCCAGGCCACGCCGCAAGCCGGTGGCGACGACCGACACCCTGAATTTTCCGGCGAGTGCCTTGTCGAAGATGGCGCCGACGATGATGTCGGCATCGTTGTCGACCTCCTCGCGGATGCGGGTAGCCGCTTCATCGACCTCGAACAGCGTCATGTCCATGCCGCCCGATATCGAGACAAGGACGCCCTTGGCGCCCATCATCGAAGCTTCGTCGAGCAGCGGGTTGGCGATTGCCGCTTCCGCCGCCTTCTTGGCACGGCCTTCTCCGGCGGCCTCGCCGGTTCCCATCATGGCGCGGCCCATGTCGCGCATCACCGACTTCACATCGGCGAAGTCGAGATTGATCAGCCCTTCCTTGACGATCAGATCGGTGATGCAGCCGACACCTGCATAGAGAACCCGGTCGGCCATGGCGAATGCGTCGGCGAACGTGGTTCTGGCGTCGGCGATCCTGAACAGGTTCTGGTTGGGGATGACGATGACGGTATCGGCGCTTTCGCGCAGGCGCTCGATGCCGTCATCGGCAGCGTGCATGCGGCGCCTGCCTTCGAAGACGAATGGCTTGGTGACGACGGCGACGGTCAGTATTCCAGCTGCCCGCGCTGCCTGCGCTATAACAGGCGCGGCACCTGTTCCGGTTCCACCTCCCATGCCGGCGGTCACGAAGCACATATGCGTTCCAGCAAGGTGATCCATGATCTCGTCGATGGATTCCACGGCCGCGGCACGGCCGACCTCGGGCAGGGACCCGGCGCCCAGACCTTCGGTGATATGAGCGCCCAACTGGATCAGCCTCGTTGCCTTCGACATGGCAAGGGCCTGGGCATCGGTGTTGGCGACGATGAATTCCGCGCCCTGCAGGCCTTCGGCGATCATGTTGTTGACGGCGTTGCCGCCGCCGCCGCCGACCCCGACGACGGTGATCTTAGGTCTCATCTCCGAGATTACCGGCCTCGTCGCGGTGTTCATTGCCGTTCTCCCTGGATACGCCGAGTGGTCGCTGGAAGCTTGTCCCGGGCGCACTGCGAAAACTTTGAACCGGGCAGTGCGAATCAGAACAGCCCAGAATGCAGGGAATCAGAGCGCGGAGCGGGCTGCAAGTGCGCGATGTGCCTCTTAGGCGACTTGCGCCTGAAAGTTCACGCAATGCGCCTCAGATCGTGGCGCGGGCGCCGCACGCTACAACTTCGGCGCGAGGCGCTGCGCGACATGATCGGCAATCGCCAGGCAGGAGGTCAGGCCGGGGCTTTCGATGCCGAACAGGTTGAGCAGGCTGTCCACGCCATGCACCGCCACGTCCTGGATGACGAAGTCGGCATTGGCCTCACCGGGACCGGACAGTTTTGGCCGGATGCCGCTATAGGCGGGCTGCAGGCTGCCATCGGCCAGGTCCGGCCAGTATTTGCGGATCTCGCTGTAGAAGCGCTCGCCACGAGCTGGATCGACGCGATAGTCGAGTTGATCAGTCCATTCGACGTCCGGCCCGAAGCGGGTGACGCCGTCGAGATCGAGCGTCAGATGAACACCGAGTCCGCCTGGTTCGGGTACTGGATAGATCAGCCGCGAGAAGGGCGCCCGGCCGGCCACCGAAAAATAATTGCCTTTGGCGTAATGGAGCTTTGGCACGAACTGCTGATCTAGCCCTTCAAGCGAGCGGGCAAGCGCTGCGGCGCTAAGCCCGGCCGCATTGACGAAGCGTGTGGTGGCAATCTCGAAGCGCTCGCCGCCGGTAGCGTCCACCGTGTCGAGCACGACGCGGCCCGCTTCGATGCGGCCGGCGGCGACGCGGGTGTTGAGGCTGAGTGCCGCCCCGTGCTCCTCGGCATCAGCCAGCAAGGCAAGCATCAGGGCATGGCTGTCGACGATCCCGGTGGCCGGCGACAGCAGCGCCGCCGTGCACTTGAGGCTGGGCTCCAGCGCATGTGCCTCGGCTTCGCTCAAGGGCGCCAGGTCGCCGGCGCCGCAAGCGCGCGCATTGGCCCGGATCGAGGCGAGCACCGGCTCCTGTTCGGCATTTGTGGCGACGATGAGCTTGCCGCAGCGCAAATGCGGGATCGCACGCTCGTCGCAGTAGCGATAGAGCTTTTCCCGGCCCGCCACGCAGAACCGGGCTTTCAGCGATCCAACTGGATAGTGGAGGCCGGCGTGGATGACCTCGGAATTGCGCGAACTTGTTCCGGTGCCGATGGCGCTCTCGGCTTCCAGCACCAGCGTGTCGATGCCGCGCTTCGCCATCTCTCGCGCGATCGCCAGGCCAACGACGCCGGCGCCGACGACAATGCAGTCGATTTGGTCCACGATCAGGTCAAGCCGAAGTTCTGCATGCGTCCATCCATCCGCTGGCCCTGTCGAAAGCGCTTGACACTATATCGTTCGAGAAAGATGCATCAAACCGCATAATGCACGGGGCCTGCCGATGCGGACCCACACAGGAGCCATCATGGACGCACGACCGAACTCCCCCGAAGCCCGCGACATAAGCTTTCACATGCATGGCTACACCAACGCCCGCAAGCATCAGGAGGCAGGGCCGCTCGTCATCGAGAAGGGCGACGGCATCTATGTCGAGGACCTCGCCGGCAACCGCTATATCGAGGCGATGGCCGGGCTTTGGAGCGTCGCGGTCGGTTTTTCGGAGAGGCGGCTGGTCGATGCGGCGGTACGGCAAATGTCGAAGCTGCCTTACTATCACGACTTCGGCTCCAAATCGCATTCACCGCTGATCGATCTTGCCGAGAGACTGGTGCAGATGGCGCCGGTGCCGATGAGCAAGGCGTATTTCACCAATTCCGGCTCCGAGGCCAACGATACGGCCATGAAGATGATCTGGTACCGGTCGAATGCGCTCGGCCAGCCGGCGCGCAAGAAGATCGTCAGCCGCAAGAAGGGCTATCACGGCGTCACCATTGCCTCGGCGAGCCTGACCGGACTGCCCAACAACCACATCTCGTTCGATCTGCCGATCGCCAATGTGCTGCATACCTCGACACCGCACCATTGGCGCGAGGCGCTGCCGGGTGAAAACGAAGAGCAGTTTTCGAGCCGGCTCGCCGACGAGCTGGAAAAGCTGATCCTGGCCGAAGGACCGGAAACCATCGCCGCCTTCTTCGGCGAACCGATCATGGGTGCTGGCGGCGTCATTGTTCCGCCTTCCGGCTACTGGGAAAAGATCCAGGCGGTGCTGTCGAGATACGACATCCTGCTGGTCGCCGACGAGGTGATCTGCGGCTTCGGCAGGACAGGTGAGATGTTCGGCTCGCAGACCTTCGGCATCAGGCCCGACATCATGGTGCTGTCGAAGCAGATCTCTTCGTCCTATCTGCCGATCTCGGCCTTGCTGATCAACGACAAGGTATTCCAGCCGATTGCCGACGAAAGCAATCGTATCGGCACCTTCGGCCACGGCTTCACCGGCGGCGGCCATCCTGTTGCGGCAGCGGTCGCGCTCGAGAACCTGAAGCTGATCGAGGAGCGCGACCTTGTCGGCAATGCGCGTGCGGTCGGCGCGCATATGCAGAAGCGGCTGCGCACGCTCGCTTCGCACCCGCTTGTCGGCGAGGTGCGCGGCATCGGCCTGATCGCGGCGGTCGAACTGGTCGGCGACAAGGCGAACAAGGCGCCGTGGGGGAAGACCGGTGAACTGGGCGGGCTCGTCAACGGCTTCATGCAGCAGAACGGCGTCATCTCGCGCAATATGGGCGATGCGCTGGCTTTCTGCCCGCCGCTGATCATCACCGAGCCGCAGGTCGACCAGGTGATCGACGCGTTTGAAAGATCGCTCGAGGCTGCCGTCAAGCAGGTCCGATCGCCAAGCTGATCGCGCTATTTAGCGATGCCGACCGCATCCGGCACGACGACCAGCTTGCCAACGAAATCCTTGGCGATGAAATCGGCTTGGGCGCGATGGAAATCGGACAGCTTGTAGACGCCGCCGACCAGCGGCCGGATCTTCTTCTCCTCGATGTAGCGCACGATGCGGCGGAAATCCGCCCGTGTGCCCTGGCTCGAGCCATGCAGTTGCAGCTGTTTCAGATACATGGTGCGCAGATCTAGCTGCACGACGGGGCCGGCAATTGCACCAGCCGTGGTGTAGCGGCCTTCCGGCCTCAAGATGCGCAGGAGGTCGTTGAAGATCGCGCCGCCGACCAGATCGGCGACGACGTCGATCGGCTGGCCCCCGGTCGCCGCGCTGACGGCGGCCGGCAGATCGGTAACGCCACGGGTGATCACCGCCTCGGCGCCGATGTCACGCACGGCCTGTTCCTTGCCCTTGCCGGCAATTGCATAGGGAATGGCGCCGCGCGCCCGCGCCAGCTGCACGATGCCGGAGCCGACGCCGCCCGAGGCGCCGGTGACCAGCACACGCTCGCCGGCTTTCAACGCGGCGCGTTCCAGCATCTGCTCGCCGGTGAGATAGGCGCAGCAGAAAGTGGCGAGCTCGACATCGCTAAGATCGGTGTCGACGACATGGGCGTTCTCGGCAGGCACTGTCTGGTATTCGGCATAGCCGCCGTCGCGGCCATGGCCCATATAGTCGATGTCGGCCAATGAATCGTCGTCGCGATTGTAGATAGAGAAATCGACCATCACCCGCTCGCCGATGCGGGCCCGCGACACGCCGTCGCCGACGGCAACGATGTTGCCGACCGTGTCGGTGCCCTGGATGCGCGGGAAGGTCAGCGTATTGCCCTGTCGACGCCAGGTCGACACAGCGGCGGCATCCTCCTCAGTGCCATACGCGCCCTGTCGCACCCAGACATCGGTGTTGTTCATACCGCAAGCGGTGACCTTGACCAGCACCTCACCCGGGGCGGGCGAGGGTACTTTGACGTCGGTGCGGTAGACGAGCTTTTCCGGTCCGCCGTGCCCGATCAACTGCACGGCGGCCATGGTGGCGGGGATGGTCTTGGTCATGGCATTCATGTCGGTTCTTCAGATGTTGGCATGTCGGTTCTTCAGATGTTGGCAAACACGCTCTTCACCGCATCGGCCGTCTTGGAGACGACGATGTCTGCCTCTTCCCGCGTCAGGCAGAGCGGCGGCGCAAAACCGAGAATGTCGCCCTGCGGCATGGCGCGGCCGATGACGCCGCTTGCCGCAAGCGCGGTCGCGATCTGCGGACCGATCTTCTGCGAGGCATCGAAGAACACGCGATCGTTCTTGTCGGCGACGAACTCGATTGCCGCCAGCATGCCGTCGCCGCGCACCTCGCCGACGTTTTTGTGGCCACCGACGGCTTTCGTCAGCTCGGCGCGGAAATAGGCGCCGGTCTCGCCGGCGTTCCGTACTAGGTCCATCTCGTCGATCAGTTCCAGGTTGGCGACGCCGGCGGCGACGCAGATCGGATGCGCCGAATAGGTCCAGCCATGGCCGAGCGAGCCGAGCTTGTCGGAACCCTGCACCAGCACCTGCCAGACCTTGTCGGAGACGATGACTCCGGAGAGCGGCGCATAGGCCGAGGTCAGGCCTTTGGCGATGGTAATCAGGTCGGGCTTGATGCCGTAATGGTCGGAGCCGAACATGGTGCCCAGCCGGCCGAAGCCGGTGACGACCTCGTCGGCAACCAGCAGCACGTCGTACTTCTTCAGCACCGCCTGGATCTTCTCCCAGTAGCCGGCCGGCGGCGGCACGATGCCGCCGGTGCCGAGGATCGGCTCGCCGATGAAGGCGGCGACCGTTTCCGGCCCTTCGGCCAGGATCATCTCCTCGAGCTTGTCGGCGCAGTATTGCGAAAACTGCTCCTCGCTCAGCGAGCGGTCGGCGCGGCGGAAATAGTAGGGCGCCTCGGTGTGCAGGACCGGCGCACGCGGCAGGTCGAAGGCGTTGTGGAAAAGGTCGAGGCCGGTCAGCGATCCGGTCATGATGCCGGAGCCGTGATAACCGCGCCAGCGCGAGATGATCTTCTTCTTCTCGGGCCGGCCGAGCACGTTGTTGTAGTACCAGATCAGCTTGATGTTGGTTTCGTTGGCGTCGGAACCGGAGAGCCCGAAATAGACCCTCGACATGCCTTGCGGCGCGCGGTCGATGATCATCTTGGAAAGCGTGATCGATGCCTCGGTGCCGTGGCCGACATAGGCATGGTAATAGGCGAGGTTCTTGGCCTGTGCGGCGATGGCGTCGGCGATCTTCTGGCGGCCATAGCCGACATTGACGCAGTAGAGCCCGGCGAAGGCGTCGATGCTCTTCTTACCGGTATTGTCCCAGATGGTGACGCCTTCGCCACCGGCAATCACACGCGTCGGGCTCTCGCCACGCGCATGGGTGCCCATATGGGTCGAGGGATGGAAGAAGTGATCGCGATCCCAGGCGGCGAGTTCGTTTGACTGGTCGAGCATTTTTTTACTCCTGAGAAAAATGTGTCGGGCGCGGCTCACGCAACGTCGAGGCAGAGATATTTGAGATCGGTAAAGGCTTCGAGCCCGTGACGCGAGCCCTCGCGGCCGATGCCGGACTGCTTGACGCCGCCGAACGGGACCGGCGCGCCGGTGATCTTGACGCGGTTGATGGCGACCATGCCATAGTCGAGCGCGCGACCCATGCGCAATTGCCTGCCGCCATTCTCAGTCACGACATAGGCAACCAGGCCGTATTCGGTGGCGTTGGCGCGGGCGATGACCTCGTCCTCGCTGTCGAAAGGCGTCACTGCCGCAACCGGACCGAAGGTCTCCTCGCGCATGATCAAAGCGTCGTCTCCAACGTCGGCAAGCACGGTCGGCTGGTAAAACAGCGGCCCGGCCGGATGGCGCTTGCCGCCGGTCAGGCAGCGCGCGCCTTTGGCGAGCGCATCGGCCACCTGCTCCTCGACCTTCTTGACGGCGCGTTCATGCATCAAGGGTCCGATTTCGGTGTCGTCAGTCAGGCCGTTGCCGGCCCGCAATGCCTGGACGCGTTTGGCGAAAGCAGCGCAGAACCGATCGTATAGCGGACGCTGGACATAGATGCGGTTGGCGGCGAGGCAGTCCTGGCCGGAGGTGGCGAATTTGGCGTCGACCGCGATGGCCACAGCCTTGTCGAGATCGGCGTCGGCGAAGACGATCAGCGGCGCATGACCGCCGAGCTCCATCACCAGACGCTTCATCGTCGGCGCACTCTGCGCGGCGATCAACCTGCCGATCTCGGTCGAGCCGGTGAAGCTCATGGCGCGAACGCGCGGGTCTTCGCACATCCGCCCAACGATGGTCGAAGCCTTGCCGGTCAGAACGTTGAGCACGCCTGCCGGCAGGCCGGCACGTTCGCCAAGCTCGGCCAGCGCCAGTGCGGACAGCGGCGTTTCCGAGGAAGGATGCGCGGCGATGGTACAGCCGGCGGCAAGAGCGGCAGCCGCCTTGCGGGTCAGCATGGCCGCTGGAAAATTCCACGGCGTGACCACGCCGACGACGCCGAGCGGCTCGCGCCGCACCATCATCTCCGCGCCCGGCAGATGACTGGTGACGCTTTCGGCGTTGAGGCGTTTGGTCTCCTCGGCATACCATTCGACAAAAGAGGCGGCGTAGTCTATCTCGCCGAGCGATTCCTTCAGCGGCTTGCCTTGTTCTAGCGTCATCAGCAGCGCCAGATCATTTTTGGCGGCGACGATCAGATCGAACCATTTGCGCAAGATTTTCGAACGTTCCTGCGGCAGCAATGCGCGCCAGGCGGGAAAGGCGCGCGATGCCGCATCGATCGCCGACGTCGTCTGCCGGGCATCGAGCGCGGCAACGAAAGCGACGGTGGATCCGGTGGCCGGATCGGTCACCTCGAAACTCTCCGCGGTCTCGCTTGCCGTCCAGTGGCCATCGACATAGGCGAGTTCACGCAGCAGCCGTCGGTCGGCGAGGCGATCAAGCGCTTCATGGCGCTGCGAGCGGGCAAAATGTGCGGACATCATCGGGCTCCCGGTTCGGGTGATGCCGCAAGACTATCTCTGCCGCGCAAACAGAGAGGCTGTTTCGGTGCCTGAAGGTAGAGAGATTGTCTCTATTGCATCGCCCGGGCAGACGATCTCTCCTGTATCACGACGACGCCGGCAACAGATCCGCCACTGGCAGCACACTCTCCTCCTTCACCGTCTTGGTGACGATGTAGGTGAAATAGCGGTCTATGCCGATCTCGCGTTCGAGCAGAGTGTCAACCAGCCGCTGATAGGCGTCGATGTCGCGCGCCATCACCTTCAGCAGGTAATCGACGCCGCCACCGACAGACCAGCAGGCGACGATCTCGGGGATGTCGCGGATGACGCGCTCGAAACGGTCGAAATCGGCCTGGCGGTGGCTGGCCAGCGTCACCTCCATCAGCACGGTGGCGACCGGTGCGATGGCGCGCATGGCGATCCTGGCATGGTAGCCGGAGACGATGCCGGCCTTTTCCAGCTTGCGCAGCCGCATCCAGCACGGCGTCGGCGACAGGCCGACCTTCTCGGCCAGCGCCAGCTTGGTGATGCGGCCGTCGCGCTGGATGGCCTCGAGGATTTTCAGGTCGATCGGATCGAGTTTCGCTGCAGCCATGATCGTCCACTTCCAGTGCCGGACACCATGACGGCGCATTATTTCGATTGTCAATTGCACTGATTTCGATCTCTAATAAGTCATGACATTTTGGCGTCCAGATCCCGCTCTTATCCGGCGGCCGGCCTATCAATCGCTCGCCGACCAGTTCGCGCGCGCCGTCCATGACGGGCGCCTTGCCAATGGCGCCCGGTTGCCGACGCACCGGCAGCTCGCCGACGATCTGAAACTTTCAGTGCAGACGGTCAGCCGCGCCTATGAGGAGCTGATCCGCCGCGGGCTGGTGTCCGGCGAGGTCGGCCGCGGCAGCTTCGTGCAGACACAGCGCCGCGAGCCGGAGCCGCCCTATCTGCCGGAGCGGCTGGGCGAGGTCATCGACCTCTCCATCCTGAAGCCGGTCTGCGAACCGATGCATCTGGACCGTCTGAAACAGGCGCTGGGCTGGCTCGCCGAAAACCTGCCGTCGAGTTCGGCGCTGTCGTTCAGGCCGAACATGGTGTTCCCGCGCCACCGCGCTGTGGGTGTCGAGTGGCTGCGGCTCTGCGGCCTTGACGTGTCGTCGCAAAACATCAGCCTGACCAACGGCGCCACGGCCGGTATGACGGTAGCGCTGATGAGCGTGGCGCCGCCCGGTTCGACCGTCGCCACCGAGGCGATCGGCCATCACACGCTGATCCCGCTGGCGCGCTATCTCGGTTTCAATCTCGAAGGCTTGCCGATCGACGACAATGGGCTGATCCCGGAAGCGCTGGACGAGGCCTGCCGGCTATCCGACATCCGCGCGGTGTTCGTGCAGCCCTCGGTGATCAACCCTACGGCGACGCTGATGGACGCCGCCCGGCGCGAACAGATTGCCGCCGTTGCGCGCAGGCATGACATCGCCATCATCGAAAACGACGTCCTCGGCCCGCTGGTCGAGGACCGGCCGCCGCCGGTCGCGGCGTTTGCACCCGAGCGCACGCTCTACGTCACCTCCTTCACCAAGGTCGTGGTGCCGGGCCTGCGCATCGGCTATCTCGCGGCACCCGATCGTTATGTCGCCGCGGTTGCCAACCGCCACCTCGTCTCGAACTGGATGGCGACGCCGCTGGTGGCCGAGATCGCCACCAAATGGGTGACCGACGGCACCGCGATGGAACTCGTTCGATGGCAGCGGATGGCTTTGCGGCGGCGTCTGGACATCGCCGCCGAGGCGCTCGCCGGAGTGGACTATCGGGCTCATCGCGACGGGCTGCATGTCTGGCTGCAACTGCCCGATGATCGCGGCGAGGAAGGCTTTGTTTCCCAGGCCCGCCTGCAGGGCGTGGCGATCGCGCCCGGCACGTCGTTTCGCATTTCGCAGATGCCTTGGCATCCAGCCGTGCGGATTTCGCTGGGCTC
The DNA here is from genome assembly GCF_040317695.1 of Mesorhizobium sp. M1403. NCBI lineage: Bacteria > Pseudomonadati > Pseudomonadota > Alphaproteobacteria > Hyphomicrobiales > Phyllobacteriaceae > Mesorhizobium > Mesorhizobium sp. M1403. Next base: position 187,222 of record NZ_JAMYKY010000009.1, read on the forward strand.
GACCACGGAGGGGGAACTGCGTGCCGGTCTCGGCGTTGTCACCAAGCTTCTGCTCGGCGATCCCGAGCATCTCCTGCTTGCGATCTAGGCAACAATTGGCGGGGAATTGTGCGGAGTCCGAAATATTGTCATGATATTATTTTCTTGATTGACATGATTTGCCGCGATCCGCATCGTTAAAGGCACAGCTTCTCCATCACGGGAAATTCATTGTCGGCGCCCATCATCAAGATCGACGGCATTTCGAAAAGCTTCGGCACCTTCAAGGTGCTGGATGGCCTCTCGATGCAGGTCATGCCCGGCGAGAAGCTGGCGCTGATCGGCCCGTCGGGTTCGGGAAAAACGACGATCCTGCGCATACTGATGACGCTAGAGCGTATCGACAGCGGCCATATTCAGGTCGACGGCGAGCAGCTGTACCACATGGAGCGTAACGGCCGGCTGCTGACGGCGGATGAACGGCATTTGGCAAAGATGCGCCAGAAGATCGGCATGGTCTTCCAACTGTTCAATCTGTTTCCGCACAAATGCGTCATCGACAATGTGACGCTGGCACCGATGCTGACCAAAGGCATGCCGCGGGCCGCCGCCGAAAAGCGGGCGATGGAGCTGCTCGACATGGTCGGCATGGTCGACAAGGCCAAAGCGATGCCGGCGCAGCTTTCCGGCGGACAGAAGCAGCGCGTCGCGATTGCCCGGGCGCTGGCGCTGTCGCCGAAGATCATGCTGTTCGACGAGGTCACCTCGGCGCTCGACCCGGAACTCGTCGACGAGGTGCTCAACGTCATGCGCAAGCTCGCCGCCGAGACCGACATGACCATGCTGCTGGTCACCCACGAGATGGGTTTCGCCCATGACTTCGCCGACCGGGTGCTGTTCTTCGATCGCGGCAGAATAGTCGAGGAAGGCAAGCCCGACGAGATTTTCCGCCATCCCAAACAGGAGCGTACGCAAGGTTTCCTGAAGAAGATCATTGCGGCCGGACATCGGGTCTGACTGCCATGCGAGGCGGCGACGCCTCAAGCAAGCCAAGAAGACAGACAAACAAGGAGTTGGGAACAATGAAGAAATTTGCCATTTTGGCCGGCGTCGCCGGTATTGCGCTGACGGCGGTGCTGGCCGCCTCGACGACCGGCTCGGCCGATGACAGCAAGCTCGAAGAGCTCAAGGCGCAAGGCTTTGCCCGCGTCGCCATCGCCAACGAGCCGCCCTATACGGCGGTCGCCGCCGACGGCAAGGTCTCGGGTGCGGCGCCTGACGTTGCCCGTGAAATCTTCAAACGCCTTGGCGTCAACGACATCGTCGCCTCTATCTCGGAATATGGTGCCATGATCCCCGGCTTGCAGGCCGGCCGTTTCGACGTCGTCACCGCCGGCCTGTTCATGAAGCCGGAACGTTGTGCTGCGGTCGCCTATTCGGAACCGGTGCTGTGCGACGCCGAGGCGATGCTGGTGAAGAAGGGCAACCCGAAGGGCTTCAAGAGCTACGAGGACGTCGCCAAGGACACCAGCGCGACGATCGGCGCACCCGGTGGCGGCACAGAGGAAAAGCTGGCGCTCACCGCAGGTGTGCCGCGCGAGCGCGTCATCGTCGTGCCGGACGGCCAGAGCGGCCTGAAGATGCTGCAGGACGGCCGCATCGATGCTTATTCACTGCCAGTGCTGTCGATCAACGACCTGGTCAAGAAAGCCAATGATCCGAACCTCGAAGTCATCGCGCCGGTGGTCGGTGCGCCGGTCTATTGCGATGGTGCGGCCTTCAAAAAGGGCGACGAAGCGCTACGTGACGCCTATGATGTCGAGCTGGCGAAACTGAAGAAGTCCGGCGAGTTCGCCAAGATCATCGAACCCTACGGCTTCTCGGCGGCGGCGGCGATGTCGACGAGCCGCGACAAGCTCTGCTCGGCGAAGTAGGCGCGTTGTTCCTTCTCCCCGTTGACGGGGAGAAGGTGGCCCGAAGGGCCGGATGAGGGGCGACGCCCAGCTTTTGACAGATTGGCTCTGCCCCTCATCTGCCTGCCGGCATCTTCTCCCCGTGAACGGGGAGAAGGACGCTGAAGTGATCGCCTCGCCAAATATTCAATGCGGAGCCCTTTCGACCAATGACCCAATGGTCCGGCTATTTCGGCCTGATTTTGCAAGGAGCGCTTGTCACCATCGAGCTGACGCTGATGGGGTCGGTGCTGGCCTTGATCATGGCCTTTCTTGCCGGGCTGGGGCGGCTGTCGCGGTTTTTTGTGCTACGCGCGCTGGCCACCGCCTATATCGAGTTCTTCCGCGGCACCTCGATCTTCGTGCAGCTGTTCTGGGCCTATTTCGTGCTGCCTTTCGCCGGCATCTCGCTGACGCCGCTGCAGGCCGGCGTGCTGGCGCTGGGCCTGAATGTCGGGGCCTATGCGGCGGAAGTGGTGCGCGGCGCCATCAAGTCGATCGGCCGCGAACAATACGAGGCCTGCACCGCGCTCAATCTCGGCCGCTGGCAAGCCATGCGCCATATCATCCTGCCACAGGCACTGCTGGTGATGCTGCCGACCTTCGGCAACAACGCCATTGAATTGCTCAAGGCCACCGCCGTCGTCTCGCTGATCTCGCTTGCCGACCTGACCTTCCAGGCGCAGGTGGTGCGCTCGCAGACCGGCAACACGCTGGTGCCGTTCAGCACCATTCTCGTCATCTATTTCGTGCTGGCGCTACTCATCTCATGGGGCGTGCGGTCGCTGGAACGCCGCATGGCGCGCGGCCTCGACGGGGTGCGCGTCTGATGGATCGGGCTCTGTAATGGAATGGGATTGGGATTTTGTCCGGCAGATCCTGCCGACGCTGATCCAGGGGGTGAAGATCACCATCCTGGCGACGCTGCTCGGCTCGGTGCTGGCGGCCATCGTTGGGCTGGGCATCGCGTTGGCGCGCCGTTCGCCGAACAGGGCTCTGTCGCGCACGATCGGCTTCCTTGCCGAGTTCATCCGCGGCACGCCGCTATTGGTGCAGCTCTATTTCATCTTCTACGTGCTGCCGGATTTCGGCGTCCTGTTGCCGCCGCTGGTGGCGGGCGTCATCGGTCTCGGGCTGCATTACGGCACCTACACAGCCGAGGTCTACCGCGCCGGCATCGATAATGTGCCGCGCGGCCAATGGGAAGCGGCCAAGGCCTGCAATCTGAACGCCACGCAGACCTGGACGCACATCATCATGCCGCAGGCGATCCCGCCGATGATCCCGGCGCTTGCCAATTATTTCATCGCCATGTTCAAAGAGACGCCGCTGCTGTCGGCGATCACCGTGCTGGAACTGATGAACCAGGCCAAGAGCGTCGCCAATACCTATTATCGGTATATCGAACCGATCACCTTGGTCGGCGCCTTCTTCCTCGCCATCAGCCTGTTCTCGGTGGTGCTGCTGCGCTGGCTGGAACACCGTTATGGGCGGATCGAACGATGAGCGCTGCACCCGATATCCGCCTGCGCTCGGCCCGTCCAGCGCTCGATGCACGTCCGCTGGAAAAGCGGGTCGGCCTGATTATCCTTGCCACCGACCATACGAGCGAACCGGATTTTCACCGCATGGTGGCAAGCGATCGTATCGGCGTCTATGTCGCGCGTATTCCCTACGCCAACCCGACGACGCCGGAGAATTTGCGCAAGATGCAGCCGTCACTGACGGCGGGCGCGGCCCTGATCCTTCCTGACGAACCGCTCGGTGCGATCTGCTATTCCTGCACCTCGGCCTCCGTCGTGATCGGCGATGCCGAAATCGAGGCGGCGGTGAAGGCCGCGAAACCCGGCGCGCCGGTGGTGACGCCGCCGATGGCCGGAGTGCGCGGCCTGAAGGCGCTGGGCGCCAGGACAATCAGCATCCTCACCCCCTATACGGTCGAGACGAGCCGGCCAATGGCGGCCTATTTCGCGGCACACGGTTTCGAGATCGCCAGCTTCACTTGCCTCGGCTTCGAGGATGACCGCGAGATGGCGCGGATTGCGCCGAAATCCTTGGTCGATCTGGCCCGCGAGGCGACGGCCCCGCAGGCCGACGCGCTGTTCGTGTCCTGCACGGCGCTGCGGTCGGCGCTGGCAGTTGTCGGTATGGAAGAAGCCATCGGCCGTCCCGTCGTCACCAGCAACCAGGCGACAGCCTGGAATTGCCTGCGGCTTTGCGGCGACGACGAGCCACGCCCCGAATTCGGCCGCCTGATGACGCTGCCGTTGATTGCAGAGCCATGACCACGTCCAGGATAAGCCTCTCCGACATCCGCGCCGCACGCGAGCGCATCGCAGGCAAGGTCGAGCGCACGCCGACCGTCACTTCCCCGAGTCTTTCCCAACACTTGGACGCTCCTGTTTATCTCAAGCTCGAACATCGGCAGACCACCGGCGCCTTCAAGTTGCGCGGTGCCTCGAACGCTATCGCCTCGTTGACAGACGAGGAGAGCGCGCGCGGCGTCGTCGCGGCCTCGACCGGCAACCATGGCCGGGCGCTTGCCTATGCCGCTCGACTGCAAGGCATCCACGCGACGATCTGCATGTCGCGGCTGGTGCCTGAGAACAAGCTCGAGGAAATCCGTCGGCTCGGCGCCGAGATCCGCATCGTCGGCAACAGCCAGGACGATGCGCAGCGGGAGGTCGAACGGATGGTCGCGGAAGAGGGGCTGATCATGCTGCCGCCTTTCGATCATCCTGCGGTCGTTGCCGGGCAAGGAACACTTGGGCTGGAGATCATGGAACAAGTTGCGGACGCCGCGCTGGTGTTGGTGCCGCTTTCCGGCGGTGGACTGGCGGCGGGTGTTGCCGCTGCCGTGAAGGGCGTCAGCCCGGCGACGAAGGTGGTGGGCGTTTCAATGGCGCGCGGTGCGGCAATGAAGGCGAGCCTCGACGCCGGGCATCCGGTGTCGGTCGAGGAACTGCCGACGCTGGCCGACTCGCTCGGCGGCGGCATTGGGCTCGACAACCGACTGACCTTCGCCATGTGCCGTGATCTGCTCGATGATGTGGTCCTGCTCAGCGAGGACGAGATCGCCGCCGGCATCCGCCATGCTTATGAGCAGGAGCGCGAGATCGTCGAAGGCGCCGGCGCGGTCGGCATTGCGGCTGTGCTTGCCGGCAAGGTCGGGGCGAACGGCCCTACAGTGCTCGTGCTGTCCGGCCGCAACATCGATATGACACTGCACCGCAAGATCATTTGCGGCGAAGCAATTGCGGAGAGCGCAGCATGAGCCGGCTGACGATCCTCACCGAAGCTGAATTGCGCAAAATCGTGAAGCTCGATCTCGATGCCGTCGCCTGTGTCGAGAACGCGTTTCGCGCGCTCGCCACCTTGCCGGTGGCGATGCCGCCGATCCTGCGGCTCGACATTCCCGAGCATCGCGGCGAGGTCGATGTCAAGACCGCCTATGTGCCGGGCATCGACGGTTTTGCGATCAAGATCAGCCCCGGCTTTTTCGATAATCCGAAGCTCGGCCTGCCTAGCGTCAACGGCATGATGGTGCTGCTGTCGGCGAAGACCGGGCTGGTCGAGGCGCTGCTGCTCGACAATGGCTATCTCACCGACATCCGCACGGCGGCGGCCGGCGCGGTCGCCGCCAAACATCTGTCGCGTCCGGACTCCTCCGTTGCCGCAATCTTCGGCGCCGGTGCTCAGGCCGGACTGCAGCTCGAGGCGCTGATGCTGGTGCGGCCGATTACCGAGGCCCGCATCTGGGCAAGGGATGCTGCCAAGTCCGAAGCGGCGGCGGACGCATTGTCCGAAAGACTGGGCATCGCCGTTCACGCCGAGCCGGACGCGGCAAAGGCTGCGGCCGATGCCGACATCATCGTCACCACGACGCCGTCGACCGAGCCGCTGATCAAGGCCGGCTTCGTCTCCGCCGGCCAGCACATCACCGCGATGGGCTCGGACGCGGAGCACAAGAACGAGATCGCGCCGGCGATCCTGCGCATGGCCGACCTCTACGTCGCCGACAGTGCGAAACAGACGCGGCGCCTGGGCGAACTGCACCATGCCATCGCGGCGGGCGTGATGGCGGCCGATGCCGAGATCACCGAGCTTGGCCACATCATCGCCGGCGAAAGGCATGGCCGGCGTTCGGGCAGCGACATCACCATTGCCGATCTGACCGGCACCGGCGTGCAGGACACGGCGATCGCCACGCTCGCCCGCGACCGTGCGCGTGCAGCCAAGACCGGTACGATTTTCGAAAGCTGATACCGGCCGCAAGGCCCAACAAACGAGGACCAAGAACAATGCAGCCTAATTTGAAATTCTCGCGCGGCGAATATGCGGAGCGCCTCGCCAAGACGCGGAAGGCGATGGAGGCCAAGGGCGTCGATCTGCTTGTTGTCAGCGATCCGTCCAACATGGCCTGGCTGACCGGCTATGACGGCTGGTCGTTCTACGTACACCAGGCGGTCGTAGTGCCACCGTCGGGCGAGCCGGTGTGGTACGGGCGCGGCCAGGACGCCAACGGCGCCAAGCGCACCGCCTATCTCGCGCACGATAACATCGTCGGCTATGCCGACAACTATGTGCAGTCGACCGAGCGCCATCCGATGGATTTTCTGTCCAGCGTGCTCGCCGATCGTGGCTGGGGCAAGCTCAGCATCGGTGTCGAGATGGACAATTACTGGTTCTCTGCTGCTGCCTTCGCATCGCTGCAGAAGCACTTGCCCAATGCCCGCTTCGTCGATGCCACGGCACTGGTCAACTGGCAGCGCGCGGTGAAGAGCCCGACCGAAATCGACTACATGCGCAAAGCCGCCCGCATCGTCGAAGCGATGCACCAGCGCATCGTCGACAAGATCGAAGTCGGCATGCGCAAATGCGACCTGGTCGCCGAGATCTATGATGCCGGCACGCGCGGCGTCGACGGCATTGGCGGCGACTATCCGGCGATCGTGCCGCTGCTGCCGTCCGGCGCCGACGCATCGGCACCGCATCTGACTTGGGACGACAGGCCGATGAAATCGGGCGAGGGCACTTTCTTTGAGATCGCCGGCTGCTACAACCGCTACCATTGTCCGCTGTCGCGCACCGTTTTCCTCGGCAAACCGACGCAGGAATTCCTCGATGCCGAAAAGGCGACGCTGGAAGGCATGGAGGCCGGGCTTGCCGCCGCCAAGCCCGGCAACACCTGCGAGGACATCGCCAACGCCTTCTTCGCGGTTCTGAAGAAATACGGCATCGTTAAGGACAACCGCACCGGCTATCCGATCGGGCTTTCCTATCCGCCGGACTGGGGCGAACGCACGATGAGCCTGCGCCCAGGCGACCGCACCGAGCTCAAGCCCGGCATGACCTTCCATTTCATGACCGGCCTGTGGCTGGAGACGATGGGCTTGGAAATCACCGAATCCATCCTGATTACCGAAACCGGGGTCGCGTGCCTGGCCAATGTGCCGCGCAAGCTGGTGGTGAAGAATTGAGCCCGATGTCCAGCCTTCGCCCATCACCGATCACGCCGAGCGTCGATTTCGAGCGCGACGGCGTGCAGCACGGTTTCTTGCGCCTGCCTTACAGCCGTGACGATTCCGCCTGGGGATCGGTGATGATCCCGATCTGCGTCATCCGCAACGGCAACGGGCCGAGTGCATTGCTCACCGGCGGTAATCATGGCGACGAATATGAGGGGCCGCTGGCGCTTTACGATCTCGCCCGCACGCTCGATCCGAGGCAGGTCAGCGGCACGGTCATCATCGTGCCGGCGATGAATTATCCGGCGTTCCGCGCCGGCACGCGCACCTCGCCGATCGACAAGGGCAATCTCAACCGCAGCTTTCCCGGCCGGCCCGACGGTACGGTGACCGAGAAGATCGCCGATTATTTCCAGCGCGAACTTCTGCCGCGCACCGACATCGCGCTCGATTTCCATTCCGGCGGCAAGACGCTCGACTTCGTGCCGTTCTGCGCCGCCCATATCCGGCCCGACAAGGTGCTGGAAGAGAAGGGGTTCGCTGCGGTTGAAGCTTTCTCGGCACCCTGGTCGATGAAGATGCTGGAGATCGACGCGGTCGGCATGTTCGACACTGCCGCCGAAGAGATGGGCAAGCTGTTCATCACCACCGAGCTCGGCGGCGGCGGAACTTCGCGCGCGGAAACGGTGCGGATCGCGCGTCGCGGCGTGCTCAATGTGCTGCGCCATGCCGGCATCGTCGCCGGCGCGGTCGAGATGCAGCCGACCCGCTGGCTCGACATGCCATCGGGAGATTGCTTCTCGTTCGCCGAGGACGACGGGATGATCGAAACCATGATCGATCTCGGCGAGCCGGTGGCAGAAAACCAGGTGCTGGCGCGCATCCATTCGATCGGCCGCACCGGCGGCGCTCCGCAGGAGATCCGGGCCAAGATGTCCGGTCTGTTGGCGGCGCGGCATTTCCCCGGATTGGTCAAGGCCGGCGACTGTGCTGCCGTGGTGGCCGTGCTGGTCGATTGAGGCTAGGAGGCCGATGTCGGAAACGGCTCGGCCTTGCCTTTAGGGCGGTCGCCGATGGCAAAGACGGCGCTCGCCTCGCTGACGATCGAGACATGGTCCTTGGCGGCTGTTCCGGCGGCCGTACTGTCGCCGCGCATGATTGCGGTAACGATGGCGTCATGCTCTTGCCAGGACTGGGCCAGCCGGCCGGGCAGCATGAATTGCGCGCGCCTGAACGGCGCCAGCCGGCCGCGGGTCATGACGGTCAACTCATAAATGTGCTTGCTGTGCGCGCCGCGATAGAGCCGGGTGTGGAACCCGGTGTTGAAAAGCTCATACTCTTCTTCGGCCCCGAGCTGCACAAAGCGCGCGGAGGCTTGATGCTCAGCCTCCAGCGTGCGGCGCTCGCCGGCGGTCATGCGCTCGGCCGAGAAGCGCGCGCAGATCGCTTCGAGCTCGGCCATGCTCTCGAACATCGAGGCGAGGTGCTCCTGCGTCATCACCGCGACGGTGGCGCCGCGGTTGGGCCGCCTTTCGACCAGTCCCATGGCACTGAGCCGGCTGAGCGCTTCCCGGATCGGCGTACGTGAGACGTCGAAGCGGGCGGCGAGCGAGGCTTCGTCGAGTTTTTCGCCGGGACGCAGGAAACCGGTGACGATCCGGTCGCTGATCGCCCTCACCATCTGATCGACGGTCGTGCCCGACCTGATCAAATTGCGCTTTGCCGACACGTCTCCTCCGTCCAGTCTCTTCGCGCAGCCATAAGCCACGCACCGGCTTCGATTCCTCCGCAGCTCTGTATGCCTATGTTTTAGCCTTCATGTCAAATTGGCCGTTTTAGAGGCAAAAAGTGTATGCAATTGCTCCGGCTTTGTGCAGGCCACATCGGCACACTCGTTGATATTGCTGAATAAATCCCATTTCTGAAACTGGCACGCTGATTGCATACACTTCTTTCATTGAGGTGTTAACCGGCCCCAAAGGCCCCATAGAGGGAGCATTCACATGACCGAGCGATTCATGCTTAGCCGCCGCGACCTGCTCAAGACTTCCGCCGCCGGAGCGGCGCTCGGTCTTGCGTCCGCATCGTTTCCGATCAGCAGGGCCTTCGCCGCGACCGCAACCGTCGGCTTCATCTATGTCGGGCCAAAGGACGATTACGGCTACAACCAGGCGCATGCCGAAGGCGCCGCTACGCTGAAGGGGATCGAAGGCATTTCCGTCGTCGAAGAGGAGAACGTGCCGGAGACGGTCGACGTGCAGAAGACGATGGAATCGATGATCAATCTCGACGGTGCGTCGCTGATCTTCCCGACCTCGTTCGGCTATTTCGATCCGCATATGCTGGCCATGTGCGCGAAATTCCCCGACGTGCAGTTCCGCCATTGCGGCGGCATGTGGAACAAGGACAAGCATCCGATGAATGCCGGTTCCTATTTCGGCTATATCGGCATGGGCCAGTATCTGAACGGCGTCGTCGCCGGCCACACCAGCAAAACCAAGAAGCTCGGCTTCGTCGCGGCAAAGCCGATCCCGCAGGTGCTGCTCAACATCAATTCCTTCCTGCTCGGCGCGCGCTCGGTCGACCCGACCATCACCTGCCAGGTGATCTTCACCGGCGAGTGGTCGCTGGCGGTCAAGGAGGCGGAGGCCACCAATGCGCTGGTCGACCAGGGCGCCGACGTCATCACCTGTCATGTCGACAGCCCCAAGGTGGTGGTCGAGACGGCGGCCGGGCGTGGCGCCTTCATCTGCGGCTATCATGCCAACCAGAGCCCGCTGGCGCCGGAGAAATACCTGACCGGCGCGGAATGGAACTGGGCCAAGGTCTACAAGATGTTCGTCGACGATCTGGTGGCCGGCACGCCGCTGCCCAATTTCACACGCGGTGGCCTGGCAGACGGCTTCGTCAAGATGAGCCCGCTCGGCCCCGCCGTCGGCGATGCCGCCCGCAAGCAGTTCGACGGCACGCTGGCCGAAATGATGAAAGGCGGATTTTCCGTCATCAAGGGTCCGCTGAAGAGCAACAAGGGCGTCGTCGTCGCGACCGAGGGCCAGGCCTTCGTCGAGACCGCGCTCGAGCTCGAAAGCATGGACTACCTCGTCGAGGGCGTCGTCGGTTCGACCGCCTGAACCGGATCGGAGACGGGCCATGGCAGACACGGTCAGCACTGCGGGCGCACCGGCGCTGTTTGGCGCCAGGAATTATCGGGCGGCACTCGAATGGGTGGCACGGCGCGCCGAAGCCTTCGTCATCCCGCTCGCGGCGCTGATCGTCGGCATGGTGCTGTTCAGCCTATTCATCGCGCTGGTCGGCAAGTCGCCGGTCCAGCTCTACGAGACGATGTGGCGCGGCGGCTTCGGCTCGTGGTTCTCGATCCAGAACTCGCTGTCGCGGGCAGCACCGCTTCTGCTGGCAGCGCTCTGCGTGGCGCTGCCGGCTCGGCTCGGCCTCGTCGTCATCGGCGGCGAAGGCGCGATTGTGCTGGGCGGCGTTGCCGCCGCCGCCATCGGCGTCGCGGCGAATGGCGCGCCGGCTTTTGTGGTCATCCTGCTGATGGGCGTGGCGGGCATGGTCGCTGGCGGCATCTGGATCGGTGCCGTCGGCGCACTCCGCCACTACCGCGCCGTCAACGAAACCATATCCAGCCTGCTGATGGCCTATATCGCCATCGCGCTGATGAACCATCTGGTCGAAGGGCCGCTGCGCGATCCGGCCTCGCTCAACAAACCCTCGACCGAGCCGCTGGCGGATGCCTACCGCATCGGCAACATTCCAGGCATGGACGTGCACTGGGGCCTTGTCGTCGGCATCGTCGCCTGCGTCCTGTCCTGGCTGTCGATCGAAAAGACGCGCTGGGGGTTTGCCGCCCGCATTGCCGGCGGCAATGTCAGGGCGGCCCAGGTGCAAGGGCTTGCCGTCGGCCCGCTGATCGTCGGCTTTACCGGGCTCGCCGGCGGCTTTGCCGGGCTGGCCGGCATGCTGGAAGTCGGCGCCGTGCAAGGCAGCGCCAACGCCTCGCTCGCCGCCGGCTACGGCTATACCGGCATCCTCGTCGCCTTCCTCGCCCGCCACAATCCGCTCGCCATCATCCCGGTCGCTTTCCTGCTCGGCGGCATCGGCGCTTCCGGCGGGCTGATCCAGCGCCGCATGGACCTGCCCGACGCCACCGTGCTGGTGCTGCAAGGCATGCTCTTCGTGGTCATCCTGTTCAGCGAAACCTTTTACGGCCGCTTCAAGGTTTTCAATCCCGATCTGTGGAAGAGGGGCTCCTGATGGACGCGACCGAGATCGGCCTGTGGGGCGTGCCGCTCGCCATTCTCGGCGGCGCCATCCGCGTCTCGACGCCGTTCATCTTCGTGTCGCTCGGCGAAGCCATCACCGAGCGCTCCGGCCGCATCAATCTCGGCCTCGAAGGCACGCTGGTCTTCGGCGCAATGACCGCCTATGCGGTAGCAGTGGTGACCGGCTCGCCATGGCTCGGCGTGCTGGCTGCCGCCGGTGCCGGTCTTTGCTTCGGGCTGTTCCATGGCTGGATCTGCAAATTCCGCGGGGTTAACGACATCGCCATCGGCATCGCGCTGATGCTGTTCGGCTCGGGTCTCGCCTTCTTCTTCGGCAAGCCGTTCATCCAGCCCTCGGCGCCAGACCTGCCGGCCATCGCCTTCGGTGGCTGGTCGAATATTCCGCAGGTGCAGGCGGCGCTCAACGTCAACGTGCTGTTCCTGATCGGGGCCGCACTTGCGCTGTTCCTGTGGTGGGCCTTCCGTAACACCCGCGCCGGCCTGATCGTACGCGTCGTCGGCGACAGCTCCGATGCGGCGCGCGCCATGGGCCTCAATCCCAACACCGTGCGCCTGCTTGCGACAGGCGTCGGCGGCGCGCTCGCTGGCATCGGCGGCGCCTATCTGTCGCTCTATTACCCCGGCAGCTGGACCGAACGCATCTCGTCGGGGCAGGGGCTGATGGCGGTGGCGCTGGTCATCTTCGCACGCTGGAACCCGCTCGGCTGCTTTGCCGCGGCACTGTTGTTCGGCGGCGCCGGGGCGCTAGGCCCGGCGTTGCAATCGGTCGGGGTAACGCAGGGCTACTATCTCTTCTACGCCGCACCTTACATCCTCACGCTCATCATCATGATCGCCACCTCGTCGCCGAGCCGCTCGCTTGCCGGCGCGCCGGGCGAGTTGTCGATCACCAAATGACTGGAGTTTTCCCGATGAACGCCAGAGCCGAGATCACCCAGCGCTACATCGACGCCGACCCTTATCCATGGCCCTACAATGGCGAGCTGCGGTCGGACAATACGGCTCTGATCATCATCGATATGCAGACCGATTTCTGCGGGCCGGGCGGCTATGTCGATCATATGGGCTACGATCTTTCGCTGGTGCGGGCGCCGATCGAGCCGATCAAGTCGGTGCTTGCAGCCATGCGGGCCCAGGGCTACACCATCATCCACACGCGCGAGGGCCACCGGCCCGATCTCGCCGACCTGCCGGCCAACAAGCGCTGGCGCTCACGCCGCATCAATGCCGGCATTGGCGACCCCGGACCTTGCGGGCGCATCCTGGTGCGCGGCGAACCAGGCTGGGATATCATCCCCGACCTCTATCCGGCGGCGGGCGAACCGATCATCGACAAGCCGGGCAAGGGCTCGTTCTGCGCCACCGATCTGGAGCTGATCCTGCACCAGCGCGGCATCGAAAACATCGTGCTGACCGGCATCACCACCGATGTCTGCGTCCACACGACCATGCGCGAGGCCAATGATCGCGGCTTCGAATGCGTGATGCTTGAGGACTGCTGCGGCGCGACCGACTACGGCAACCATCTCGCCGCGATCAAGATGATCAAGATGCAGGGCGGCGTGTTCGGCGCGGTGTCGAGCTCGGCGTCCTTCGTCGCGCAGCTGCCGTGAGGGGGCGATCTTGAGCGGAACCATCGTCAAGAAAGCCGTCGGCGTCGAGACTATCGGCATGACCATGCGCTTCGGCGCCTTCACCGCGCTGGACGATGTCTCGATCAAGGTGCCAGCGGGATCATTCCATGCGCTGCTCGGCGAAAACGGTGCCGGCAAGTCGACGCTGGTCAAATGCATGATGGGTTTTTACCGCCCGACCGCCGGCGACATGCTGGTCGATGCCCGCGAGGTCGCGATAGCCAGCCCGAAGGATGCCTCGGCGCTCGGGCTAGGCATGGTCTATCAGCATTTTACCCTCGTCCCGTCGCTGACCGGTGCGGAAAACCTGGTCATTTCCCGCGAGAAAGTGCCGGGCGTCATCGACTGGCGCAAGGAGCGCGCCGCACTTGCGCAATTCATGCAGCGGATGCCGTTCAAGCTGCCGCTCGACGTCAAGGTGGCGGAACTTGCGGCCGGCGAGAAGCAGAAGCTCGAAATCGTCAAGCAGCTCTATCTCGGCCGCAGTTTCCTGGTGCTCGACGAGCCGACTTCGGTGCTCACCCCTGGCGAGGCACAGGAAGTGCTTGGCCTGGTGCGCGACATGACCAGGACAGGCGACCTCACCGTGCTGATGATCTCGCACAAATTCCACGAGGTGACGGCCTTTGCCGACGACATCACCGTGTTGCGCAAGGGCAGGCTGACCGGAACCGGAAAGGTCTCCGAACTTTCGCACAAGCAGATGGCGGCGATGATGATCGGCGACCAACCGATTGCAGCACTCGACAGTCGCGCTCCGGTGCCGGCCGGCGCCAGGCAGGTGCTGACGGTAAAGTCGCTGAAGGCGCCTGACCGCACCGGCTTGAAAAGCATCGACATCGGCGAGCTCGACGTGAAGTCCGGCGAGATCGTCGGCATCGCCGGCATCTCCGGCAACGGCCAGAAGGAGTTTCTCGAAGTCCTTGCCGGACAGCGGGCACGCAATGCGGGCGACGTTCTGGTGAAAGGCTCGCCCTATGGTGCCAGCCGCAGCGAGGCGCGCACGCTCAATGTCCGCTTCATTCCGGAGGAGCCATTGCGCAATGCCTGCGCACCGCGGATGACGGTGGCCGAAAACATGGCCTTCCGGACCTTCGACCTCAACGAGGCCGGCAAGCCGGTCAACTGGATCAGGATGAGCGCGATCAGGGACTACGCGGCCCGTCTTGTCGAACAGTTCAAGGTCAAGACGGCCTCGCTCGCTTCGCCGATTTCATCATTGTCGGGCGGCAATGTGCAGCGCGCGGTGCTGGCGCGGGAACTGACCGGCGAGGTCGATTTGCTCATCGTGTCGAACCCCTGCTTCGGCCTCGACTTCTCCGCCGTCGCCGAAATACGCGCCCGCATCATGAAGGCGCGCAATGCCGGTGCTGCAGTGCTTTTGATGTCGGAGGACCTCGACGAGCTGCTTGAGCTCTCGGACCGCATCTTCGTCATGTCGGATGGCGCGCTGGTCTACGAGACGCCGATCGCGCAGGCGAGCGTGCAGACGATCGGCGAGCACATGGCGGGACATCATTGATGGCGGAGATCGAGGCGCTGCCGTTCCCGTTTGCCTTCAAGCCTGAGGCGATGGCGCTGGTCGTCATCGACATGCAGCGCGATTTCGCCGAGCCCGGCGGCTTCGGCGCCAGCCTCGGCAACGACGTCAGCCGGATCACGGCGATCGTGCCGACGGTGAAAAGGCTGCTCGAAGGGTTTCGCGCCGCTGGCCTGCCGGTGATCCACACGATGGAGTGCCACAAGGCAGATTTTTCGGATCTGCCGCCGGCCAAGCGCAATCGCGGCAATCCGTCGATCCGCATCGGCGATATCGGCCCCATGGGTCGCGTGCTGATCGTCGGCGAACCGGGAACGGCGATCCTCGATGAACTTGCACCATTGCCTGGCGAGATCGTCATCGAAAAACCCGGCAAGGGCGCGTTCTATGCCACCAGCTTCGGCGATGACCTCAAGCGGCTCGGCGCACAGCAACTGGTCTTTGCCGGGGTGACGACGGAGGTCTGCGTGCAGACGACGATGCGCGAGGCCAACGACCGCGGCTATGAATGCCTGCTGGCGGAGGATGCGACGGAGAGCTATTTTCCGGAGTTCAAGACGGCAGCCCTTGCCATGATCAGGGCGCAGGGCGCGATCGTCGGCTGGACGGCGACAACGGACCAGGTGCTCGAGGGAATTTCCAATGCCTAACATTGCATACCAGGCCCTCATCCAAGGGGGCTGGCGTGATCTGCCATTCGAGCCTTTTCGCGAAGGCATCACGGTGCATTGGCTGCTCAAGGGGGGATCGACGGAACCGTCGGTCGCGATTCTCAACTACCGGGCGGGCGCCGGCGTGCCGCGTCACCGCCACGCCGGGCTGGAAACGATCATCGTGCTGGAAGGCTCGCAGAGCGACGAGAACGGCGATTATGCAGCGGGCAGTGTGATCCTGAACCCGGTTGGAACCGAGCATTCGGTGTGGACAAAAGACGGCTGCGTCGTACTCATCCAGTGGAACCTGCCGGTCGTCATTCAGGGCGAGGCCGAATGAGCGACATCCGCTTCGACATAGCGAGCCTGCACGCCGCCTATCAGGCCGGCCCCAGTATTGGCGATATGATCGATACGGTCCATGCGCGGCTCGCGGCGGCCGATGACCCGGGCATCTTCATCCATCTGGCGAGCAGGGCGGAGATGCTTGCCGAGGCGGAAAAGCTCGGCCCGTTCGATCCGTTGGCAAAGCCACTGTGGGGCGTTCCGTTCGCGGTCAAGGACAACATCGATGTTGCCGGCATGCCGACCACGGCGGCCTGCGCGGAATATGCCTACTTGCCGGCGAACGACGCCACCGTCGTCGCGCGGCTCAAGGCCGCCGGCGCGCTGGTCGTCGGCAAGACCAATCTCGACCAGTTCGCTACCGGCCTGGTCGGCGTGCGCACGCCCTATCCAATCCCGAGGAATGCGATCGACCCGACACTGGTGCCGGGCGGCTCCTCATGCGGCTCGGCCGTGGCGACGGCGCGTGGCATCGTCTCGTTCGCGCTCGGCACCGACACCGCCGGTTCGGGCCGCATACCCGCCGGCCTCAACAACATCGTCGGGCTGAAGCCGAGCGTCGGCGCGCTGTCGGCCGCCGGCGTCGTGCCGGCCTGCCGCACGCTCGACTGCGTCTCCGTCTTCGCACTCAACGTCGACGACGCCTACAGCGTGTTCGACGTCGCGGCGGCGAAGGACGACGCCGATCCCTATTCACGTGACCTCGGCATCCAACCGCTTGCCGCGCGCCCACCGGTGCTGACGGTTGGCGTGCCGGCCAAGGCCGATCGGACGTTCTTCGGCGACCAGGCGATGCAGGCGGGCTTCGAGGCCGCTCTTGCCTCGCTGGAGACGCTGGGCTGCAGGCTGGTCGAAATCCCGTTCGGCGATTTCTACGCCACCGCCAATCTGCTTTACGAGGGCGCCTGGGTGGCCGAGCGTTACACCGCGATCAGGGACTTCATGGATGCCAACGAGGCGGCCATGCATCCGGTGACGCGGCAGATCATCGGCGGTGCGCGAAAACTTTCCGCAGCGGACGCCTTCAACGGGCTCTATGCCTTGCAGGCCTACAAGGCCAAGCTTGCGCCGGTTATCGCCTCGGTCGATCTTTTCTGTGTGCCGACCGCGCCGACGCATTACACAGTCGAAGCGGTGTTGGCTGACCCTATCGTCACCAACAGCCGGCTCGGCACCTACAC
The DNA here is from genome assembly GCF_040317695.1 of Mesorhizobium sp. M1403. Taxonomy (NCBI): domain Bacteria; kingdom Pseudomonadati; phylum Pseudomonadota; class Alphaproteobacteria; order Hyphomicrobiales; family Phyllobacteriaceae; genus Mesorhizobium; species Mesorhizobium sp. M1403. The sequence goes on from NZ_JAMYKY010000009.1 coordinate 204,278, forward strand.
CAACTTCGTCAATCTGCTCGACATGTGCGGCATCGCCGTGCCGACCGGAACCCGCAGCGACGGTTTGCCGATGAGCGTCACCTTGCTTGCCGCGGCGGGCAAGGACCATCTGACGGCGTCGCTTGCGCGCGATGTCCATGCGGCAAGCGGCCTTGCGCTGGGCGCTACCGGCTGGCCGCTGCCGCCGCGTGGCGATATCCGCGTGGACGTGGATGAAGGCACGATCGAGCTGGCCGTGGTCGGCGCGCATCTATCGGGGATGGCGCTGAACGGCCAGTTGCAGCAGCTCGGCGCGATTTTCGCCCGGGCTGCGAGAACGGCGCCGCTCTACCGGCTTTACGCACTCGCCGGCCAGTCGGTGTCGAGACCGGGGCTCGAGCGCACCTGCAATGGCAAGGGCACAGCCATCGAGGTCGAAGTCTGGCGGCTGTCGCCGCAAGCCTTCGGTCGCTTCGTCGCGGCGATCCCGCCGCCGCTCGGCATCGGGACGCTTCTGCTCGACGACGGAACTTCGCCGAAAGGCTTCCTCGTTGAAAGTGCCGGCCTTACCGATGCAGAAGAGATTTCGCATTTCGGCGGCTGGCGCAATTTCATGGCGGATCAGCAGCTGCGGAGCTGACGCCATCACTCGACCTTTTGCCGGAACTTCGAGTGGCAGCTCGAGCAATCCTGCAAGATGAGATGCAGGAGGTGCTCCGCCGGCAATTTGGCGGGATCGGCTTCCGCCGTCCCCGGTCGCTTGCCAAGCAGGCTGCCACCGCCCATCGCCGGGCCGGAACCCATTCTCATGTCGTCGGTAATGCGCGGCGGCACCCGCTCGGCGTCGGAGGCCAGGGCGCTGGCCAGCGTCCCGATGTGGCGAGCCAGCCCTTCGAACTCCGCGCGGGCAGGGTCGATATCCAGCTTGGCGCCTGAAGGCGCACCCAATGTCGCGCTGGGGAATTCGGCAATGAGGGAAGGGCCGGTGCGGGCGCGGATGGCCTCGGCCGCCGCTTTGAAAGCCGCGGCGTCATACGCCCGCTCGCCGTCGAACATCCCGGCGATCGCCTTTGCCGCCGCAGCCATTTCCTTCATCGAGGCCTGGCGAGCCTCGATGACCGCATCACGGCTCGAATGGGCGGCAGCGAGCACGACAGAGACGCAGGCAAGCGACAGCACTGTTAGAGCGGCTGCGAGCCTCACTGGGCCACGCCTTGTCCCGCCAACTCGTCGATGATCGGGCACTCCGGCCGCTCGTCGCCGTGGCAGTGACTGACCAGATGGTGAAGCAAGCCGCGCAATCCGACCAGTTCGGCGATCTTCCTGTCGATCTCCACCAACTTGGCTTTCGCGATCGCCTTCACGTCAGCGCTGTCACGTTCCCTGTCTTGGTACAGCGAGAGCAACTGGCGGCATTCGTCGACCGAAAACCCCAGGCTTCGCGAGCGCTGCAGGAAGCGCAGCCGGTGAATATCGGCCGTCGAGTAATCGCGATAGCCATTGTCTGTCCGGGCCGGGTGCAAGAGCCCGATATCCTCGTAGTAGCGGATCGTCTTGGCCGGTAGGCCGGATTTTTCGGATGCGACGCCGATGTTCATATCGGAAATCTCCTTTATCGGAGGAAATAGACCTTCCAGTAGATGGAAGGTCAACATGATGTGGCGATTTTGGATGCCCGACGCAACCGCCCGCCGGCTCCAACCGTTTGCCTGCCAACAGCGCATACTGAACCTTCGGGAAGAAATCAGTTTTCGGAAACGTTTATCGAACAGCGCTCAAACTCGGCGCCCGGCACCAGGTACCGATCAGCAAGGACCCTCCGGCGGCACGTTACGCCGTGCAGACGCCGAGGAGATAGAACATGCCCGTCAAGGCCTATATCAACCGGATCGCGACAGCGGTGCCGGAGCACGAGGTTCATCAATTCTACCTGCGTTTCGCGGCCTCGATGCTCGCGGCCGATCGCCGGAGGATCTTCGAACGCATGGCCGATCTTGCCGGCATCGAGCACCGCTATTCCTGCTTTGCGCCGGCGTCCGATCCCGAAGGACCATCCGCCGACCTGGCCGGGACCTTCATTCGGGGCGCGTTTCCCGGAACGGCCATGAGAATGGCGATGTTCGACGATGCCGCACCTGTTCTGGCGCAAAAGGGCATCGACGGATTGCAACTTGGCGACGACGCTTCCCGCATCACCCATCTTATCGTCACTACCTGCACCGGTTTTTCGGCGCCGGGCATCGATCTCGAGCTGGTTGCGCGTTGCGGGCTGCCGGACGGGGTCGAACGCACGATGATCGGTTTCATGGGTTGCTACGCGGCGATCAACGGCCTCAAGCTGGCGCGTCACATCGTCCGCTCCGACCCGCAGGCCAAGGTCCTGCTGGTCAATATCGAGCTCTGCACGATGCACCTGCGTCAAACCACCGAACTGGAAAAACTGCTGTCGTTCTGCCTCTGGGGCGATGGCTGTGCGGCTGCGCTCATCACTTCCGAGCCGCTCGGCATCGAGCTCGATAGCTTTCACTGTCTGGTGGCGAGGGAGCGGCGGGATCTGATGCGCTGGAATATTCGCGACCACGGATTCGAAATGGTTCTTTCCGGCCAAGTGCCGGCAGCGATTCATGAAGCGTTGCGGAGCAACCAGGCCGCCATCCTCGGTGGCCGGCCGACCGAGGCGATCGACCTTTGGGCCGTGCACCCGGGTGGGCGTTCGGTGCTCGATGCCGTCGAAAGGGCTCTGGAACTGGAGCCCACCGCGCTGGAACCATCGCGCGCGGTGTTGCGCCAATACGGGAACATGTCGTCGGCGACCGTCATGTTCGTGATGAAAGAGATGCTGAAGGCGCCTGCCGGCCTGCTCGGCTGCGGCATGTCGTTCGGACCCGGGCTGACGGCCGAAACCATGCTCTTTCGAACGGTGTCATGAGCGGCCTGGAGCATCGGCAGCTTGCGCCGGAAATCCTTGACGGCCTTGCGGCCGACGATCCGCGAGCGCTGACCGCGCGCCGCGACCTTCGGCGCATCAATATGCTGATGTTTCAGGTGCCGATCATGACGTCGTTGCTCAGGAGGTTTGTGCCAAAGCCGCCACGCCGCATTCTGGAGATCGGCGCCGGCGATGGCTCCTTCATGCTGGCGGTGGCGCGGCGCATGGCCAGGCATTGGCCTGGGGTCGAACTGATGATGCTCGACCGCGTCAGCCTCGTCACCGCGCAATTGCGCGGCGATTTTGACAGGCTGGGATGGAAGGCTGAAGGGATCACCGCCGATGTCTTCGACTGGGCAGGAAAGATCGAGGGCGCACGGTTCGACGCCGTCACGGTCAATCTGTTCCTGCATCATCTCGACGATGCGCAGCTCGTGCGTCTGTTTTCGCTGATCAGGCCGAAAGCCCCGTTGCTGCTGGCGACTGAGCCGTTGCGGGCGAAACTGGCGCTGGCCGCGACCCGTCTTCTCCCGGCAATCGGCGCCAATGACGTCACACGAAACGATGCGGCGCAAAGCGTGCGTGCCGGCTTTCGCGGCAGCGAGCTTTCCGGTCTCTGGCTTGCGGCCAACGGCAAACCGGTCGAGGAGCGGCGCGCCGGCCTCTTCTCCCACATCTTCGTCGGCGCCAGTGCCGGCAGCGACTCATGACGCGATTGTCGACTCATGACGCGATCGTCATCGGTGCCGGCCCGGCGGGGACGTCCGTCGCGCTCACGCTGGCCCGGCGCGGATGGGCCGTGGCAATTGTGGAAAAGACCGCATTTCCGCGCCGCAAGGTCTGCGGCGAATACATCTCGGCAAGCAATCTTGCGCTTCTCGACCAGCTGGAGATCGGCGATGCCTGGCGTACCGATGCCGGCCCCGAAATCCGCCGCGTCGGTTTGTTTTCCGGCGAAACCTGCGTCGAGGCGGCAATGCCACGTGCAGGAGCTGGGCCTCCTGCAAAAGACGGCTTCGGCCGGGCACTCGGCCGGGACATTCTCGACTCTCTGCTTTTGCAGACGGCGCGATCGGCGGGTGTCGAAATCTTCCAGCCCTGCCGCGCCGTCGCCATCGACCGGGACGGCGAGATGCAAAGGGTACGAATTCAAGCCGGGGACGAAACGGCGATGTTGCGCGCGCCGGTGATTGTCGCCGCACACGGCTCCTGGGAACCGGGGCCGCTGCCCAGCCAGCTCGCAAAGGCCAATCGCCCGTCGGACCTGCTCGGCTTCAAGGCGCATTTCACCGGGTCGTCGCTGGCGCCGGATTTGATGCCTCTGCTGGCCTTCCCCGGCGGCTATGGCGGCATGGTCTCGGCCGATCATGGCCGCTTGTCGATCTCGTGCTGCATTCGCCGCGATATGCTGGCGCGGTTGCGTAAACAACATGGCCCCAAACACCGGAGCCATGTGCCGGCCGCCGATGCGGTCTCCCGCCATCTCGTCGACTCATGCCGGGGCGTGCGGGACGCTCTGGAACCGGCGCTTCTCGACGGTCCGTGGCTTGCCGCAGGTCCGATCCGGCCGGGAATTCGCTCGTTCTACGAAGAGGACATCTTCCGCGTCGGCAACGCAGCCGGAGAGTCTCATCCTGTTATCGCCGAGGGTATCTCGATGGCGCTGCAGTCCGGCTGGCTGCTGGCTTGCGAACTCGCATCCGCGCCAAGCGGCCAAGCGGGACGCGAGGCCGCTGCCAGACGCTATGAGGCGGCCTGGAAAAGACTGTTTTCGACACGGGTCTACGCTGCCGCGGCCCTTGCCGGAATTGCCCTTCGCCCCGGCAGCGCCACCTTGATGGCGGCGATCGTCCGGAATTTCCCGCAGACACTGACACTGGGCGCGCAACTGAGCGGCAAGACCAAGCGGGTTCCCGGCTTTGCCTGACGAGTGACGCGGCGTCGTGCTGCCCTGGTCGCCTTACATGCCACCGCCACAGTTGGCAGCAGCTGGCTCCTTCTCCCCGGAATTTGTCATCGCATAGTCGTATACCTGACTGCGTCCGCGGCTTCAGGTTCGCAGGTATTTGACCAAGGCTGCAATCGCGAGCAAGAGGGCGACGAACACCAGGACCCAGACGAGTGCCATGCCGCCCATCATCCACGTATCCATTGGACCATTCATCATTGCAATCACCTTTACGGTCAGTGAAGGCCCGCCTTCGTCGGTAAGCATCGGCGACTGCGAAGGCAATTAGCTCGCCGGGGACTTCGGTCAAGACGACCAGGAAACCGATCGGCCGCCTGTCGCCTTGTCCCGCCAACCGGAAGTGTCCTGTCCTTTCCGTCTCACATACCTCCGCCGCAGCCGTCCGAGAGATCCCAGACGTCGACGACCTGCTTGCCGGTGAAACCTTGCTCGCGGATCAGGAACTTCGCCAATCCGCCATACACTTTCCAGCGCCAGCATTGGCAGCAGCAAGGGCCTTTCTCGTTGGAATTGGCCATCGCATAGTCATAGGCCTGCTGCTCGTCGCCGGAGAGTTTCACATCGTAGTAGGGCATCATCTTCTGTGCGATGCCGGCCGGAATATCGTACGGATCGTTCGGGATCATCGCGATCTCGCGGTACCTGGCCAAACCGTTCACCTGCTCGGCATAGCGCTTTGTCTCCATTGGGCTGCAGCACGAACCCGTGATCCGCGACATCGCCGGCATGGTCGCAATCGACTCCGTGAACTTGGCCGAACACGTGCTGTTGCCGTTCTGGCTGAGATATTTGAAGCGGCGCACCAGATCGGAATCCTCCGCGGCGATCGTCAAATCCGGCCCCTTGAGCAAGCCGACGACCGCAGCGACGCCAAAGGCGCTGCCCAGAACAACCGTCCGTCGGGTTGGATGGCATATCCGGCTCATTTGCTGTTCCTCGCTTGCTCGATCAGTTTCTTCATCGTTGCGAGGTCGGTCGCGCCGGGGAAAATCTGCTCGCCAACGACGAAGCTTGGCGTTCCACTGATCTTCAGCGCCTGTGCCAGTTGCGTATTCCGGTCGATCGACGCCTGGATATCGGGCCGCTGCATGTCGGTCTTCAGCTTAGCCACATCGAGACCGACGTCGGCAGCAACCTTCAGCACGACCGCTTCGGTCACCCGCGTCTTCACCGCATACAAGGCCTTGTGGAATGCCATGTACTTGCCCTGGCGCATTGCGGCGAGAGCCGCCTTGGAAGCAAATACGGAATCCGTGCTGAGGATCGGGAATTCCTTGTAGACGATTTTGAGCTGCGGATCGTCGGCCACGGCTTGCGCCAGGATCGGCGCAACCTGGCGGCAATAGGGGCAGTTGTAGTCAAAGAACTCGACCATGATGACGTCGCCTTCGGCGTTGCCGCCGACCGGGCTCGCCGGGTCCCGGAAGATATCGTCGGCCTTGGCCGCCAGGGCAGCCTTCGCCTCTTTTGCCGCGGCCTCGCGCTGGCGGGCATCGAGGCTCTGCAGCGCCTCCATGACGACCTCGGGATGCGCGAGGATATAATCGTGGATGCGCTGGTCGAACTGGTCCTGGGACATCTCGCCCGCGGCGATCGCCTGACCGTGGATACCGAGCGCGAGCCAGGCCGTCGCACCGGCCAGGACGAAGGCACGGGCCATTTTGCCGATGGCTCCGCGCCATGAATTGGATTTGTGGATCACAGGGTTCTCCTTCCCTCTGTTTCGCCGGACCGCCGGCATGTGAATGGTGCCTCAGAACATGCCCTTGATCGTCGCCCACCATCCCGTTTCCGGCTCATGGTGCGGGCGCTCGACATTGTTGGTGAGCGCATTGACGAAGGTGACGAGATTGACCGCAGCGAAATTCAGGCCATGGAAATTCGCCCGCCAGCGGCCCTCCTTGTCGATCACATGGGTGACGGTGCCGTGCATCTGATAACCATCGTCCGTCAGTGTGAACTTGTGGCCGAAGGCCTCCGCCAGTCTGCGGGTCGCATCCTCCGGCTGATCCGCCGTCGTGGTCAGGAACAGCCAATTGACGGGATCGAGCCCGTGCGTCTGCCCGTAGCTGCGCAGCACGTCCGGCGTGTCCCTGGCGGGGTCGGTGGTGATGGTCACAAAGCTGACCTGGCCTCTCATCGGCGTGCCGTTCACCATTTTCTGGACCTCGGCGATCTTCTCGGCATGCAGGGGGCATACATCCGGGCACGATGTGTAGATGAAGTGGAGGACGACCACCTTGCCGCGCAGATCTGCCGTTCGCACGACACGCCCATCGGCGGTGCGCAGCGTGAATTCAGGCGCCGGCTTGTCGATCGTTTGGAAATATTTCTCGTCGCCCTCAAGCATGGTGTCGATTTCGTCGAGCGAGTGGGCTTGCGCCCGATACGAAAACCCCACGGTCAGCGCCGCAATGGCAATGGCGCCCAGCAGCAAACACCTCCACTCGTTCAAAGCCGATGCAAGGCAGTGAGCCTTCAACCCGGACATATCTGTTCCTTTCTCACTCGGCAGCGATGCGGCTGCCGATGAAGTCGACCATGTCGGGCGCGTCCCATTCGGCCGGCCCAATCAGCCGGCCGATCTCCTTGCCGTCGCGATTGATCAGCAGGGTTGCCGGAAGGCCGACGGAGCCGATGGCGAACATGGCCTTGCCCGAGGCATCGATGTTGAGGGCGAGGTGCTTGATGCCGATCTCGGCAAAGAACTTCTTCACAATCTCAGGACCGGCACGGTCCATGGACAGCGCGACGACCTCGAAATCCGGACCGCCCAGTTTGGCTTGCAGACGATCGAGCGTCGGCATCTCCTTGCGGCAGGGCGCGCACCATGTCGCCCAGATGTTGAGCAGCACGACCTTGCCGTGGAAATCCGCAAGCGTTTTCGGCTTGCCATTGCCATCCTCGAAGCTGATTTCCGGTACGGGGGCGGGCGCCTCGTGAACGACAAAGTTCTGCGTCGGCTCGGCGGCTGATACCGGCAGCGAAAATGCCAGCAGCATGCCAATCAGGACCATGGCCAGTTTGCTCACAATAGCCTCACTCGGTCGCGTAGACGGTGGGTGCCTTGCCGTCCTTGGTGAAGGCGTAGACGACGAAGGGGCCTTGCTTCTCACCACCCATGCCTGGAGCGCCCGTCGGCATGCCGGCCAGCGTTATGCCGGTGATGGCAGGGCGTTCGGTCAAAAGCTTCTTGACGATTTCGACCGGCACCAGGCCATCGACGACATAGCCGTCGACCATCAGCGTGTGGCAGCCTTCGAGGTCGGCCGGCACGCCGGCATCGCTGCTGATCTGAGAGAGATTGTTGACCGGCTTGATGTCGACCTTGAAGCCGTTGTGCTCGAGATAGTTGGCGTAGGATTCGCAGCAGCTGCATTGCGGGTTCTTGTACATGACGGCGTTGATCGTGGCGGCGAAGGCAGGCAGCGGCGTTGCGATCAGCAGGGACAGTGCGGCTAGGCGGTAGGTCAGTTTCATTGCAGTTCTCCTTGGTTGGACAAAACTTTCAGGTCACGCGGAACACTGTCATCAGGCCGGCCATCTGGTGATCGGCGACATGGCAGTGCAGCATCCAGTCACCGGGATTGTCGGCAACGAAGGCGCATTCGATCGTGTCCTTGGGGGCGAGCAGCACCGTGTCCTGCCATTGCCGGTGCGGTACCGGCGAGCCGTTGCGCGAAAGCACCGACAGGCTGAAGCCGTGAACGTGCATGGGGTGCCACCAGGCGGTTTCGTTGCGCATGGTGAGACGGCAGGTGGCGCCGCGTTCCAGCGTGAACTGCGGCGCCATGCCCGCATGGCCATCGCCGGTCATCGACATGCCGTTGATTGCCCAGGCGGCGGCGCCGTTCATGCCGGGCATCGCCATGCCCATCATGCCGCCGACGCCGGCCAGCTTGCCTCCGCCCATCATGCCGCCCTGCAGGACGATTTCATGCCGTTCGGCCTTGGCCAGGTCGGGGGCCGGCAGCGGATTGGCCGGCAAGCGAAGCGGCGCATCGAGAGGATGATCGCGCAGCGGTGCTCCGGCGTCATAGGCGAGCGCGGTCAGGGAGTAGGCAAGGCCGTCGTAGAACTCATCGATCACCGCGTAGCGCTTGCCCGGGTCGCCCTGCATGTCGAGCACGACATCGATGCGCATGGCGGGCGCAAGCACCAAGCGTCCGCCCTCCGGCTCATGCGGGTGGCAGGGCTGGCCGTCGATGGCGACGATGACCGGACGGTGGCCTTCGAAACGCAAAGCCATGATGCGAGCGAGTGACGCACTGGCCAGCCGCAACCTGACGCGCTCGCCGGCCTTCACGGTCAGGTCGGCCGGCGGTGCACCGTTGACGGTGACGACATTGCCGACGCGGCCCGACATCGCTGCATCCATCATGTTGCCGAAGCCGGCAGCGATTTGCCCATCCTTGGTGAGCCGCCAGTCCTGCAGCAGCCATAGAAGCTCGCGGTCGACCGCGACCGGCTCAGCCTCCTCGACGATCAGCGCGCCGGCAAGGCCACGGCCGAGCTGCACGAGGCTGTCGGCATGCGGATGGTACCAGAAGGTGCCGGCATCGGGCGGGGTGAACTCGTACACGAAATTTTCGCCGGGCCTGATCGGCGGTTGGGTCAATCCCGGCACGCCGTCCATCGCGTTCGGCAGCCGGATGCCATGCCAGTGAACCGTGGTGTCCTCGTCCAGTCCGTTCTCGACGATGATGCGAGCGGGCCGCCCCTGGCGCAAGCGCAGTGTCGGGCCGGGGACCGTGCCATCATAGGCCCATACCGGAGTGCGCGGACCATCGAGGCCGGTGAGCCGTGTCTGGCCTGGCGCCACCCTGATCCGGTGTTCGCCGGTAGCCAGCGCCAGTGCGGGGCGGATCGGCGCGGAGGCGGCAATGCTTGCCGCCGCAAGCAGGAATTTGCGGCGCGTTATGAACGGACTTGAAACGGAATTCACCCTTGTGACCCCTGCGGTAACCGACGGCGAACATCGCGACATCGATTGAATTGCTGCCGCGCCCGTTGCGCAGTACGCGCAACCGGACGATCAAACGCCGTCAATCAACCGCGGAAACGGCAGAAACGGCGTCAGACGAGAGCGCTGGGTCTTGGAGGGAATGGCTCGGGCAACAGACTTCGCCCGTGCAGGAACGCGGCGGGAAGCGCCGGCGGCAGCTCTACCCGCAGCAGTCCCGTCACGGGGAGAGCTTCCGGCAGCACCGCCAGAACCGGTGCGACGCAGGTCGGCGCACATTGCATCGGTTTGTCGTTGTCGGCCGAGCTCTTGAGGCAAGCGCTGCAGTCGCCGCCCTTGGCATCGGCCATCTTGGCCATGTCGGCGTCGGTGGTGCCGGCATCTGCGGCCATGGTCATGCGGCTGTCGATCGCCATCCTGGCCGACATGACGGCAGCCTGAGCGGCGGACAGGCTGAACCCGGCGATCACAAGGACCGCGAGCAGCATAGTCAGGAGGTGTTTTGGTGACAGACGTGCCATGTTCGGCCTAGGCTGGCCTCAAATAGCGGTTTTTGCAAGCCCCTGCGAGATCGAGACCATCGAGAGCCGGGGCGGCCAGCAATAACATCAACACCATCACATCGGGACAGACCATGCAGCAAGCCATTACGTCGGACGGCCTTCGCCGGGTGGTGCTTGTCGTCGCGCTGCTGAACCTCGGTTATTTCGGCATTGAATTCGCCGTGGCGCTGGCGATCGGCTCGGTGTCGCTGTTCGCCGACAGCGTCGATTTCCTGGAAGATGCCTCGGTCAACCTCCTGATACTGCTCGCCATGGGATGGTCGCTGCGTGCCCGCTCGCGGGTCGGCATGGCGCTGGCGCTTATCCTGCTGGTGCCGGGCCTGGCGACGCTGTGGACCGCGTGGGAAAAGTTCAACATGCCGGTGCCGCCGCAGCCGACGGCCCTGACGCTGGCGGGGTTGGGCGCCTTGGCGGTCAACCTGTCATGCGCCTACATGCTGGCGCGCTACCGCCACCACAGCGGCAGTCTTACCAGGGCGGCATTCCTCTCGGCCCGCAACGACGCCGTCGCCAACATCGCGATCATACTGGCCGGACTGGTGACGGCCTTCCTATGGCGCTCGGCATGGCCGGATCTGATCGTCGGGCTGGGAATCGCGGCACTAAATGCAGACGCGGCGCGCGAGGTCTGGGAGGCTGCCCGGGAAGAGCACCGAGCCGTTTCGTGAAGCCAAACGCTCAGCGCGCTGCCGGATTGCTAATCCGCCAATGCAGGCCGCATACCGGCCGGCAGTCATCCAGAAACTTGCGTGATCTCTAATATAAACGCACACTTGCAAAGCGGACCGAGAGAGAAACCGCCACGAACATCATCAAAAAGGCCGCGTCCCGGACGAGGACGCGGGCCGGTTTTCGTTGGCATGCGCTAGGCAGGTATCAAGACGGCGATGCGGTGGATGCCGACCACCTTGCTGGTGTTGGCTGCCGCCTCGGTCTTGCCCTTGGAGCAGGTATACATGTCACCTTCCTTGAGCTTGAATTGCTTGTCGGCTTTCTTGACCGTGAATTCACCGGCGGCAATGGTGCATACCATGTCGTTGTCCATTACCATTGCGGGAGCGGCTGCTCCCGGCTGAAAGACCACATCGACAATTGAGATGCTCTTGTAGGCGGGGATATCGGAATTGCCGGTGCCGACCTCAACTACCCTGACGCCGGGGGCTATTTCCTTGCCTTCCTTCGGGCCGTATTTCTTGACCTTTGCAGCTGCCGCCAGCGTGAACAAAGGCGTTACCGCGGCCGCCGTCACGCCGAGCGCAATTGCAGACCTGCGATTTATGGTTTTCATCGCGTCCTCCCATTATGTTGGCCGCGCACCAATGTGCATGGCCACTCTATATTAGCACATTTGCAGATAACTGCAGAACGCCGTTTCGGAGGGTCCATGAGCGAACCGCCGCTCGGTCGAATGCGATCGAAAAACAGACAATTCCATGCTATGCTGACGAGCCATCAAACGGACGGCGGGGGATAGCAATGTTGGAAACGGACAAGGTGTTCGCTGGCTCGATTCCGGAAAACTACGACCGCTATATGGTGCCGTTGATTTTCGAGCCGTTCGCCGCAGATCTTGCACGACGGGCCGCGTCCTTGTCGCCCAGGGTCGTTCTGGAAACCGCCGCGGGCACCGGGGTTGTCACCCGCGCATTGGCGCCAAAACTGGCCCCCAGTGCAAGCTATGTCGTAACCGACCTCAACCAGCCGATGCTCGACTACGCCGCTTCGCGGCAAGCTCCCGACGATCGCATCGAATGGCGTCAGGCCGATGCTCTGGCGCTGCCGTTTGAAAATGCGGCCTTCGATCTCGTTTGTTGTCAGTTCGGTGCGATGTTCTTTCCCAACCGCTCATCTGCCTACCGCGAAGCCCGGCGAGTTCTGAAGCCTGGCGGACATTTCCTATTCAGCGTATGGGATCGCATCGAGGAGAATGTATTTGCTGACGATGTGACGAATGCTCTGGCGCGGATTTTTCCGAACGATCCGCCGCGCTTTCTGGCACGCACGCCGCATGGCTACCACGATACGGCACTGATCCGCCGCGAACTGGAGGACGCAGGTTTTTCCGGTGTGGTGATCGAGACGAGGGCCGAACAAAGCCGTGCCTCCTCGCCGCGCCTTCCGGCCGTTGCTTATTGCCAGGGCACTCTCCTTCGCAACGAAATCGAGGCCAGGGAGGCGGGAAAACTGGATGCTGCAACCGACTACGCCGCAGCCGCGATTGCAGACAGGCATGGCAGCGGCGAGGTTGCTGCCAAAATCCAGGCTCACATAATCATGGCTGTGGTCTGAACGGTTCATCGTTTTCCGGGCGGAAAACCGTTTCACACTTTTCCTGGAATTTGCTTGAGGTGCTGGATATTCCGTTCCAGCGCTGAGCAGTAAACGTCTTGCCGCTATCCTGAATTCCCAGACGTTAATCGTTCATTCGCCCAAGTGGCAGGTCGACAAGTGGCAGGTCGATAATCGCCAGTTCGACCGATCGCCGGGGCTTGATGGCGGCGGCTGCCGGCGGCGCGATTCTGGTCGGCCTGGCTTCACTTTGGCAGCCGTCGCCGACTCCGCCCAGCAAGGTCTAGTCATTTCGCTTTCTTGACTCGGCCGACAAAAACGGGCAGCAAAGTCATCATTGGAGGGCAGTTTTGCCAACTATGTAGGTTTTGGAGGGCGTTTTTCGGTGTGACCGTCGCCCAATCGGCGGTCGGTAGAGGGATTGGTTAACCAACTTTGTCCATCTTTTGAATCAATCGGCAACAGACGCGAAGTGTGCTGGGGGCACCAGGCGAACTGTGAATGTCACGGCTGCGAAATCCGCTAGCCGGCAACGGCCGATTGAGAGTGGTTGAATGGCGTTTGTAAGTGCGAAAACCCGGGGTGACAGTCCTGCAACTGGATTGACTTCGATGAGGCCCGGCGTGCGCTGGGTCGCGGTTCCGGCCGTCGGCGCAGCCATTGCTTTATGGTCGGTGGCGACCTTGGCCGGCCTTTATTCGATGGGAACCTCGCTCACCGCTGCTTCCAACGGTCTCCCGCAAAGCCTGCTCGCGCCGCGCACCATCGCGCTCGCCGATCCTCGGCGCAGCCTTGCAAAGGCGCAGGCCCCGACATGGGCCGCGGCAAACGCAGCGCTGTCGGCCCAGCTGCTGCAGCACGGGTGCGATGCTAACTGCCTGCGGTCGGCGTCGAACTTCGTTCACCAGGGAAAATCGGCGCGTCTCAAGCGCAATACCGTGCCGCTTGTCGCCGATGCATCGCGGCAATCCAGCTTCGACGACGTGGTGGCCAAAGCCGCGCTGTCGCCGCAAAAGCTTGCCGCTGCCTTTGCCCGTGCCTCCTCCGGCTCACCCGTCATGCTCGCCAGCCTGCCGGCCGATGCCCGGTTCGCCGAGCCGGTACGCATACCCGACCCGAACGGCCCGGCATCGGTGCGCTTCGGGCCGGCGGTGGCGGAGATCGAACGCTCGTCGCGCCTGGCGCTGGCGCTGGCGAATACGTTGCCGGAGCAGATGATCGACGTGCTCCCGGCAGCCGTCATGGCAAGCGAGCCCGCAGTTTCACAAGAGCCGCAAGAACCTGAGGTCCAGTTGGCCTCGCTGCCGCCGCAGGACGACATGCCCGACAGCATTCCGCTGCCGACGCTGCGTCCGCGGGCGGTCATCGATCAGCCGGCGCCCCAGACTCAAGCCTCGAAAGACCGGGCGCCGAAAGACCGGACGCCAAAGGATCAGGCAGCAAAAACGGAGCCGCCCCAGGCATCCAAGGCCCAGGCATCGAAGACCCAGGCATCCAGGGCGAGCAAGGTCCAGACGGCCGATGCTCCGCCGGCCGAGACGCAACCCGGCAGCCTGTCGCCTCGCAATTCGTCACAAGCGGCAGTGCCGGCGGTGTCGGGCAAGCCGGGCAAACGGTCGAAGACGCAGGGCGGCGACATGCTGGCCTATGCCAAGCCCGACATGCCTTCCGGCGGACTCGGCGGGGCCTTCAGGAACCTGTTCACCACGCCTGGCATGGGCAGCGGCGTCGCCGTCTACGACATCTCGGCCAAGACCGTCTATATGCCCGACGGCTCGCGGCTGGAGGCACATTCGGGACTGGGCGCGATGGTCGACCAGCCGCGCTACGTTCACAAGAAGAATGTCGGTCCGACGCCACCCGACACCTATAATCTGACGCTGCGGGAATCGCGCTTCCACGGCGTCGAGGCACTGCGTCTCACCCCTGCCAGCGGCAGCAACAAATATGGCCGCGACGGCCTGCTCGCCCACACCTACATGCTGCGCGGCGGGCGCGCCGAATCCAATGGCTGCGTCGTCTTCAAGGACTATGCCCGCTTCCTCGCCGCCTACAAGAAAGGCAAGATCAAGCGCCTCGTCGTGGTGCCGCGGCTGTCGAAGCCGCTGACACGCGTCGCCCAAGAGGGCCGCGGCGCTTAGGTTGTTCGCAGGCAGCGCAAACATGTGAGACGTCGGCGGGAACAGCGCCGGCATCGCTGGTTTTGCCGCGTGGACTTTCCCGCCCGATTTCCAATAGATTGTCAGCAGCCGGCCGCGAAACGGTTTTCATTCCCGGCCGGGGATATTATGACTGACCGGTCGGGCGGCTCCAGCTTCAAACAATCAAGAGGACATCATGACAATACGCGCTGTCGTTTGGGGCGAGAATATCCATGAGCGGACCAATGAGGTGGTCGCCGGCATCTATCCCGAGGGCATGCACGCGACGATTGCCAATGCGCTGAAGCTCGACCCCGAGATTTCGGTGTCGTGGGCAACCCTGGAGCAGCCGGAGCATGGGCTGCCGGCCGACCGTCTGGCCGAGACCGATGTCTTGCTGTGGTGGGGGCACAAGGACCATGGCGCCGTCGCCGACGAAGTGGTCGAGCGCGTGGCGCGCCGTGTCTGGGAGGGCATGGGGCTGATCGTTCTCCATTCCGGCCATTTCTCGAAGATTTTCAAGAAGCTGATGGGCACGCCCTGTACGCTGAAATGGCGCGAGGCGGGCGAGCGCGAGCGGCTTTGGGTGACCAGCCCCAACCACCCGATCGCAGCCGGGATCGGCGAGTATTTCGAGCTCGAGAACGAGGAGATGTATGGCGAGCAGTTCGCCGTGCCGGAGCCGCTCGAGACCGTGTTCATCTCGTGGTTCCAGGGCGGCGAAGTGTTCCGGTCGGGGCTGACCTATCGCCGCGGCGCCGGCAACATCTTCTATTTCAGGCCCGGCCACGAGACCTATCCGACCTATCACGATGCCAACGTCCACAAGGTGCTGCGCAATGCGGTGAAATGGGCGCACAACCCGCTCGGCTCCAATCCGGCCATCCTCGATGCGCCGAACGTGCCGGCGGAAAAGGCGCTCGAGCCGATCGTCGAGCGCGGCGGAAAACTTCATTCCGCCGGCGAAGCCGGCTTTCGCTAGACCACAAATCCATGGTCGAACAAGAAGATAAAGCCCTGTCCTAAGGATAAGAATCATGCGCCTCTTGATACTCGGCACCGGTTGGATGGCGGAGGAGCACGCCAGGCAGTTCGGCAAGATCGAGGGCGTCGAACTGATCGGCGCCGTCGATCTCGACCGTACGCGTGTCGACAAGTTTTCGGACATCTACGGTATCCCCAACCGGTTCGCGTCGCTGGACGAGGCGCTGGCATGGGGCAAGTTCGACGCGGTGGCGAACGTGACGCCGGATCGCATCCACCATCCGACCACCATGATGCTGATCGCGGCAGGCAAGCCGGTGCTGTGCGAGAAACCGCTGGCCGAAAACTTCGAGAAGGCCAGTGAGATGGCCGATGCCGCCGAGCGGGCCGGCATCATCAACATGGTCAACCTGACCTATCGCAACGTCGCGCCGCTGCAGAGAGCGCGCGCCATGGTGCTGGCCGGCGAGATCGGCACGGTCAGGCATGTCGAGGCGTCCTATCTGCAGAGCTGGCTGGTGTCCAAGTTCTGGGGCGACTGGCGCACCGATCCGAAATGGTTGTGGCGGCTGTCGCGCGGCCACGGCTCCAATGGCGTGCTGGGCGACGTCGGCATCCATATCCTCGATTTCGCCAGCTATGGCGCGGCGCTCGACATCGACCATGTGTTCTGCCGGCTGAGATCCTTCGACAAGGCGCCCGGCAACCGGATCGGCGAGTACGGGCTCGACGCCAATGACAGTTTCACGATGTCGCTGGATTTCAGCAATGGCGCCTTCGGCGTCGTCCATGCCAGCCGCTGGGCGACCGGCCATTTGAACGAACTCCGTCTGCGGATCTACGGCGACAAGGGCGGCATCGAAGTCGTGCACAATCTGACCGGCTCAGAGCTGAAAGCCTGCATCGGCGAAGACGTCGAGAACGCCAAATGGCAGGTTCTGGACGCCGGAACGGTGCAGACCAACTACCAGCGCTTCGTCGATGCAGTGCGCAACGGCGTCCAGGCCGAACCGTCGTTCCGGCATGCTGCCGAATTGCAGAAGGTCCTCGACCTCGCCGTCGTCTCGGATGAGAAGCGGGCTGAATTGAGCACGCACGCGGATGCGCAATAGGCCTGGGTTCCTCGCGGCGGGGCGGGGGCGGTCAGGGTCAAAACAAAACCAATCCCTTTGAACGACCGAGTTTGCATCTCGGCCATTCACGGCAGGAAGTCACGGCTCTGAAAGCAGAGTTCATTGTCTTGGAGAGAGGCCATCGAGCAGGAAGCCGAGACCTTTCCGGAAAGCACCATCCCAATCGCTATCCAACAGCAGACGAGAGCGTTCGATCGTCGGATAGCGTTGGCTGAGCCCTGTAAGGCGCTGCTGCGTGGCGGCCCTGCCGTCGTCCGAGAGGTCGAAGTTCGCCCGGCTGATGGTGGCGCCCATCACATAGTTCCACAGCGACCATATCGCGACGTTCAAATCTGCGTCCGCCACACCGGCCCTGGACAAGGTCTTGCTCAGCAGTTCAAGGCGACTGAGGATGTTCGCGCCGAGCGCCCGGCGCGGCAACAGCGATGCCGACCAAGGATGGCGCAGCATGCTGGCGCGCCAGTCTTCGAGCATATGGACGACTTCTCCGCGCCAGTCTCGAGGCTCAACCAGTTGCGGCGGTCCGCCATATTCGAGCACCGAATCGAGCGCCAGGTCAAAGACATCCTCTTTGTTGTCGACGTGCCAATATAGGCTCATCACGCCCGAGCCGAGGCGATCGGCCAGCCGACGCATCGTCAATCCGTCGACCCCTTGAGCGTCCAGCAGTTCTACCGCGGTCGCCACGATACGTTCCCGCGAGAGAGGCGGTTCACTGCGCGGCTCCTGCACGGGCTGGAGCGACCCGCTTGTCCGCTGAGACCGCGTGCTCCGGGCGCCGCTACGTTTGGCTGCCATCCGTCTTCCTCGCTGTTCGGGCCGTCGATTTTGACCGGCAACGCGACGAATGTCGATCCTGAACGATTGACTCGTACGACGTACTATGCGACTGGCTCGTGCGGCGTACGAGTCGGTCGCCGATATCAATCATGCCGGCCGCGAGGGTGTCTTGCTCGCAGTCGGCAGAGCCAAGAGAAAATCATGCCACGCGCCAAGCGCCTGCTTATCGGAGGGTTAATCGTGATGACCATGGGCGTTTCCACTGCCACAGCGAATGATCTCAAGCTGACCATCGTCAATCCACAAAACCTCTATGACCCATCGCCGAATGGCTACAGCACGGCGGTGATCACGCCCCGCGGAGCCCGGCTGGCCTACATCTCCGGACAGGGCGGCCAGGACAGCACGGGAGCCTTGTCGCCCGACTTCGCTGTCCAGGTTGCGCAGGCCTACGCAAATTTGCGCACCGCCCTCGATGCGCTCGGTGCCAGGCCGGATCAGGTCGCCAAGCTCACGGTCTTTGTGGTCGATCACGATATGTCCAAGCTTGGGGTCTTGACCAGGAACGTCAAGGAGATGTTCGGCGAGGCGCTGCCGGCGCAGACTCTAATTCCCGTTCCCAAGCTTGCAATCGACCCGATGCTCTTCGAGGTGGAGGCCGTGGTCGTGCTTGACTAGGTGTGGAGCCTCAACAGGTTGTCCTCGGTTAGAGCGAGGCGACTGATAGGTGTTTTTGACTTTAGGCTGCCGTGGGGGCGATGCCA